>VGZZ01000006.1 GCA_016872285.1 SAR202 cluster bacterium
TCAGGGCAACTATGGCATCCACCAGGGCTTCGACGAGTCGCGCCGCATCCAGGCCGCCGGCTTCGTCGTCCGCGAGCAGTCCGACACCCCCAGCAGCGCCGGCAGCCGCGGCACCCTCCACGAATTCCTGGCCTCCCAGGGCGTCCCCGGCATCTACGACGTCGATACCCGCGCCATAACCCGCCGCCTGCGCAATCGAGGTGTTATGATGGGCGTTATCACCCTCGACTCGCCCCAAGAGGCCCTCGCCCGCCTCCGCGACCTCCCGCGATACGACGACGTGGACTTTGTCCGCACCGTCACTACCGACAAACCCTACCACTGGGATACCGAGGGCGCCGACAGGCCCAAGCACCGTATCCTGGTGGACGACTACGGCCTTAAGTACAACATCCTGCGGCTTCTTCGCCAGCGTGACTGCGAGGTCATCGCCGTCCCCGCCTCCGCTTCCGCCGAAGACGTCCTCTCCCAGAAACCCGACGGCATCGTCCTTTCCCCCGGCCCCGGCGACCCTGCCCTGCTGGACTACGCCGTCGCCAACGCTGGCAAGCTCATTGGCCGGGTGCCTATCCTGGGTATCTGCCTCGGCCATCAGATCGTCGGGCGCGCGCTGGGCGCCAAGACCTTCAAACTCAAGTTTGGCCATCGCGGCGCCAACCATCCTGTTAAGGACATGGCCACGGGCCGCGTCTATATCACCGCCCAGAACCACGGCTACGCCGTCGACGGCGACACCTTGCCGTCAGGCCTGCGCGTCAGCCACCTCAACCTCAACGACGGCACCGTGGAGGGCATGTCCCACCGGGAACACCCCCTCATCACTATCCAGTACCACTCCGAGGCATCCCCAGGGCCCAAGGACAACGAGTATCTGTTTGACCGCTTCATCGGGCTGGTGGAAGCGGCAAAACTGGGGCAAGGCGGCTTGAAAATTTCTTGAAGACAAGGAGGTTAAAGGGTCAGAATGTATAGCCACGTCCCTTGGGAAGGCCCTTCGTGTCCTGAGGGTTTCATTTTGCGGCCTGTGGCCGCGTCAATGGAGGACAGAGGCTATATGTTCGGACAGTTTCTTCTGGACCAGGGAGTAGAGCTTAAACTTAACGCGGACCTGGACGACGTCCTGGACTTTGTGGACAAGGAGATCCCCTCCTTCGCCTGCGGCGACTACGGCTACCGCATCATCTCCGGCAAAGGAATTATCGGCAGCGAGTGGAAGCTGCTGGTAAAGCCCCGGGATCTCAAGTCCTTGAAGACCCTGGACAACACGGTGGGCCATCTGGTCATTGGGCGCACGGAAGCCGGGGACATCATGTTCAAGGTGCCGCCCCGCGCTGAGTGGCATCAGGGCCAGGACCGCCCCAGCGACCAGGACACCAAGCTTTTCTCCAGCTTCATCTTCCAGACTCTTAACGTCTTCCAGAAGCGGGGATACATCAAGCTCCCTGGCGCCGTCCCCGTAGCCTAAAGCCCCCGGTCCCCTAACCAGCCCGCCGGGCACTGCCCTCGGTTCCGTCCGCCGCGGCGGACGGGAAGTGAGCAGGAATATGCTGGCGTTCTTTTCCAAGAGCGCCTGAGAAAGCGGGCGTTATGGCGGACAAACCAAAAAAGGTCCTGGTTATCGGGTCGGGGCCTATCGTTATCGGGCAAGCGGCGGAGTTCGACTACGCCGGCGCGCAGGCGTGCAAGTCCCTCCGAGAGGAGGGCGTCACCACCGTCCTGGTCAACTCCAACCCGGCCACGATAATGACCGACCAGGGCATCGCCGACATCGTCTATATCGAACCGCTGACCGTTCCCGTCATCGAGCGTATCATCGCCCAGGAGCGCCCCGACGGCCTCCTCCCTACCCTGGGCGGCCAGACAGGCCTCAACCTGGCCGTGGACCTGGCTGACGCCGGCATCCTCGACAAGTACAACGTGCGGCTCCTCGGCACCCCCCTCCAGACCATCCGCACCGCCGAGGACCGCGAAGGCTTCAAGCAGCTTCTCCTCCGCATCGGCGAGCCTGTGCCGCCCAGCAAGTCGGTATCTTCATTCAAGGAAGCCCTGGCAGCCCTGGAAGAGCTGGGCCTTCCCCTGGTCATCCGGCCCGCCTACACCCTGGGCGGTACCGGCGGCGGCATGGCCCGCACCCGCCGGCAGTTCGAGGAGGTTGCCAAGGACGGCCTCGCCGCCAGTCCTATCCACCAGGTGCTTATCGAGCGGTCCCTGGAGGGCTGGCGCGAACTCGAGTACGAGGTTATGCGGGACGGGGCTGACAACTGCATCACCATCTGCAACATGGAGAACCTGGACCCCATGGGCGTCCACACGGGCGACAGCATTGTCGTCGCGCCCAGCCAGACGCTGACGGACAAAGAGTACCAGATGCTGCGCTCCGCCAGCCTAAAAATCATTCGCGCCCTGGGCATCGAAGGTGGCTGCAATATCCAGTTCGGCCTGCGGCCCCACCCCATCATCGAAAAAAGTCTCCACGGCCAGTGGGAACCTGACTCTGAATATTACGTCATCGAGGTTAACCCCCGCGTCAGCCGCAGCTCCGCCCTCGCCAGCAAGGCCACTGGCTACCCCATCGCCCGCGTCGCCTCCAAAATCGCCGTGGGTCGGCGGCTGGACGAAATCCCCAACGCCGTCACCCAGAAGACCAAGGCCGCCTTCGAGCCTGCTCTGGACTACTGCGTCGTCAAGATTCCACGGTGGCCCTTCGATAAGTTCCCCGCCGGGGACCGCACCCTCTCCACTCAGATGAAGGCCACCGGCGAGGTTATGGCTATCGACCGCTCCTTTGAGGCCGCCTTGCAAAAGGCCGTCCGCTCCCTGGAAGTAGGTGGCCGCTCGCTGTTGTGGGAGGATGCCGAGTGGAGCCAGAACGGCGAGTTCAAGGCTGGCGAGTTTGTCCGCAAGCCCACCGACTTCCGCCTCTGGGTCCTCATGACTGCCCTGCGCCGCGGCCAGACCCCCGAGGCCCTCTCCGCCGCCAGCGGCATCGACCCCTGGTTTACCCACGCCCTGGCCCGCATTCACGCCATGGAGCGCCGTCTGCTGTCCGAAGACCTGACGCCGGAATTGCTTCGCGGCGCCAAGCGCCTGGGCTTCGCCGACGAGCAGGTAGGTCGCCTCTCCGACCTCCTCCCCGACCAGGTCCGCGAGCGCCGCCGCCAGTGGGATATCCGCCCAGTTTATAAAATGGTCGACACCTGCGCCGCAGAGTTCGAGGCTGTCACGCCGTATTTTTATAGCACCTATGACCAGGAGAACGAGGCCCCACCCTTGCCCGGCCAGAAGGCCATCGTCATCGGCAGCGGCCCCATCCGCATCGGCCAGGGCATCGAGTTCGACTACTGCAGCGTCCACGCTGCCTGGGCTTTGCAGGAGGAGGGCGTGCGCAGCATTATGGTCAACTCCAACCCTGAGACTGTCTCCACCGACTTCGACACCAGCGACCGCCTCTACTTCGAGCCTCTGGACGGCGAGGCGCTGCGGGACATCATCGATAACGAGACTGACAACGGCGCGCCGCCCGCATCCGTCGTCCAGTTCGGAGGGCAGACAGCCCTTAACCTGTCCCAGATTCTGGGCCAGGCCGGACTGCCTATCCTCGGTTCCAGCGCAGAAGCCATAGACATAGCTTCAGACCGCCGGCGCTTCGAGGAGTTTTTGGCCCGCCTTGGCATTCCCCAGCCGCCGGGCGCCGCTGTTACCTCCGTGGAGGAAGCCCTGAAGATAGCCCAGAACATCGGATATCCCGTGGTGGTGCGGCCCAGCTACGTCCTCGGAGGCCGCGCCATGGAGATTGTCCACAACGCCACCGAACTTATTCGATACCTCACCGCCGCCACCTCCGTCGGGACCGGCAAGCCCGTCCTCGTTGATCACTACATGGAGGGCAAGGAGTGCGAGGTCGACGCCGTCTGCGACGGCGAGACCGTCCTCATTCCCGGCATCATGGAGCACATCGAGCGCGCTGGCGTCCACAGCGGCGATTCCATGGCTATCTACCCCGCCCTCAACCTCACGCCCGCCGAAGTCAACACCATCGTGGACTATACTACCCGCATCGGCAACGCCCTGGGCGTCAAAGGCCTCATGAACGTCCAGTTCGTCATCGTCGGCGGGCGGCCCTACCGCAGCCCCCGCCAGCCGCGAGACGAGAGCGGTGCCACCACCGTCTATATCCTGGAGGTCAACCTCCGTTCCAGCCGCACCGTGCCCTTCATTTCCAAGGTCACCGGCGTACCCATGGTCCATCTCGCCACCAAGATAATCCTCGGCAAGAAGCTCAAGGACATGGGCTATCAGGGCGGACTGTGGAAGCGGCAAAAGATCGTCGCCATTAAGGCCCCGGTCTTCTCCATGTCCAAGCTCATCGGCGTGGACTGGTACCTGGGGCCTGAGATGAAGTCCACCGGCGAAGTTATGGGCCTCGACTACAAATTCGGCCCCGCTCTCGCCAAAGCCCTCGCCGCCTCCAACATGACCCTGGCGGCCAAGTCGTCGGTGCTAATCAGCGTCGCCGACAGGGATAAGGCTGAGGCCATGAGCATCGTCAAAGACCTGCTGCAATCGGGCTGCAAGCTCTACGCCACCGAAGGCACCGCCGCCATGATCGAGGCCATGGGTGGCGGCGTGACTATGATCACCAAGAAGCTCCAGGAAGGCCACCCCAACGTCGTCGATGTCATTAACGACGGCACGGTCCAGGCTGTCATCAACACCGTCAGCGACGTCGCCACCACCCTTCGCGACGGCTTCTACATTCGCCGCGCCGCCGCCGAGCGCCGCATTCCCTGTTACACCTCCCTGGACACCGCCCGCGTCGCCGCCGAAAGCCTCCTGTCCGAGGACGCCGGCTACAGCGTGGAGTCTATGGATAAGTATTTGCGAGACGGAACATAGAAAACCTTCAGCTTTCGAAAAAATGAACGCCTTTATTAGTCCCGCCAAAGTATAGAAAGAAGGTTTATCGGTACTTTCAACGTTCCTGTACAGATAGGAAAAGTTGGTGACCGCCGCTCGCTGCGGCTTGTTATGCTGGTGGATACGGGTGCGACCTTTAGCCTGGTGCCACGTCAATACCTGCAGGAACTGGGTATAGAGGTCGTCCGTGAAGTCAGGTTCCGGCTGGCCGATGAGAGCACAGTTTCTATGCCCGTGGGCAGAGTACTTATGCGTCTGGATGGCCTAGAAGAAGTAGTCCCCGTGGTCTTTGGCCCTAACAACGCAACCCCACTCTTGGGGGCCATTGCGATGGAAGCTTTCCTCCTTGCCCCCGATCCGGTTAACCAACGCCTTGTCCCAGTAGACGGTTTGCTGAAATAACAAAATAGCCGCTACAGCTCAGTTTTCTTCTCCAACTGCTCCATCGTCCATCCAGTCTGTCCCAAGCCCCCGGTCCAAAGGCGGGCATGGTAAAAAGGCCTCTGTCTGCTGGCTAATTGACTTGTTATTTCTCCGTCCCAAGAGTACCGTGTATCGGCCTCAGTAAAGGCAAGAATCAAAGGAGACTTAATGTGTCGACCTACACCCCCGTCAGCAACGTAGAGCCGCAGCTTAAACTGGCCTTAGACACCCGGGACATCGAAGGTCTTCTGGCCCAGGGCGTCAAGGCCGGTTCCGTCAACTGGGCCGCCGTCAAGAAGGTCTACGAAAAGGGAGGCAACTCCCAGCGCGGCGACGGCTCCAATCGCACCATCGCCGCCATTGCCGCCAACCCCGCCGTCAGGTGGCCCTAAAAGGCATCCAGGCCGTCATTTATGGAGAGGTCCTGGAGGAGCTGGAGGCCGCCAGGATGAAGGTCCAGAAGGGCAACACCGACGACGCCAAGGGCGCTCCTCACAACATGGACGAGGCCTGGGCCTACTACGCCGGCGCCGCCGACGCCACCGGCGACCGCCCCTACTCCCTCTCCTCCACCGCCCGCAAACGCGAGCGCGATTTTAATATCGTCGGCAAGCTGGACAGCGGCATCCAGTCGGCTTTGAGCAGGGCGCTCGCCGCCTCCCGCGCCGGCGACGCACAGAAGCTGGCCAGGGGCGCTGACGAGGCCCGAGGTTACATCAACACCATCTTTTACCTCGCCTCCCTCAGGTACGCCGCTCGGCTGGCCAACGATACCGATGCTAAGGTTAAAGAAATACACCTGGCGGAAGGCTGGGCCTTCTTCCAGACCATCCGCGCCGCCGTAGGCAGCGCCGACTCGAAAGCCGCTCAGGTGGTCGAGGAAGTGTACTCCAGGACGCCTGCCCAGCCTGTCACTCAGAAGGATGCGGAGGCGGTGTATAAGGCCCTGAACGGCCCCGCTGTCAGGACAAGCCTGGGCATACCGGCGGGATTTGTGGTGCAACGGCCAGGCTAGGCGTCTCCAATCAGACGATCATAGAAGGCCAAAGACTTAGGGCCAGGGCGTATCTGTCTTTTTTGACGCCCTGGCCCTGACGCTTTATCACGGCGCCCTTTCCCGCTACCGAGCTGTCTTGAGTATCTCCTTCCCAATCTCCGGCCACCCCCATACCCAGTCTATGAACAAGCGCGGTCCTAGCATCGCCCGGCTTACCTCTGCCTCCGGGTCGTGCCACGCCATGCAGCCGCTGGTCCCTATATGCCCATAAGACGAGGGCGAAGTCTCCTCCGGCGTGAAGTGCGGCGCTTTGTCGCCCCGCACCTCCACCCCCAGCCCCCAGGGGAATCGAGGCCACCTTAACATAAACATCTCGCCGCCCAGCCCGCCCGTCTGGTCATGCGTCGCCTCCGATAGCAGGGCAGGCGGCAGGAACCCCTCCGGCGCGCCCGCGAAGGCCCGCGCCAGCGTCAGCGCCCCAGACGCGTTAGTTACCAGCCCGGCCCAGGGCATCGCCAGCGACCGCCAGAAGGACGAGTTGAAAGACTCCAATTCGGTGCCCTGGTGCTCGCCAAAATCGCCGACAATTTTTGCCGGCGTCCGGGGCGGCTCTACACCTAAATAACCCTCTATCTCCAGCGGTCCCAGCACCAGGTCTTCCAGAGCCACGTTGAAAGGCTTGCCCGTCATCCTCTCCACAATCATCCCCAGCAGTCCAGGCCCTAGGTTGCTGTAATTCACTCGTGTTTTTGGCTCTTCCGCCAGCGGTGTCGCCAGGCATGCCTTAGCTAGCTTGGGCCAGTCCAGGCCTTTTTTGTAGGGGGCAGCGCCCTCCGCCAGGTCCACCGGCAGCCCGCTGGTGTGGCTCATCAGCGTCCGTAGTGTCACGCCAGGCTTCGCCGCCGCCGCCTCCGGCAGGTGCCTCGACAGCATATCGTCCACCGTCAGCTTCCCCGCCGCCGCCAGCCGCAGCACCGCCAGCGCCGTAGCCAGCTTGGTTATCGACGCCACAGGAAACAGCGTGTCCTCCTTCAGAGCAGTCCCAGCTCCATCCGTGCCGACTACTAGATACTCAGGCTGGCGATTCCCCCTGGCGATGGCGGTTATCATGCCTGGGACTTCATACTCCCCCATGACCTTTCGGACTACAGGCCGCATAGCGTCCAGCCACGTTGTGACCATGTTCATCCACCTCCCTCTGAATTCTAGGCATATGTGCTTTTTCGAGCCTCGTCGCACTCCCCACAGCCCTCACTTGGAGGATGCAAGAACAGCAGCGGTTCGCGGCCCAGGTGTTCCACCGCGGCTTCTACAATGTCCCGAGAGCTAGCGAGCCGCGCATAAGCGTGTCCTACGCGCCCCTCCAATTGCCGTCCCCGCTCTCGCAGCCACTCGTCGGCAAAAGCGAAGCGGGCGCAGCAATGGTCATTCTCCCCGAAGTCGATTCGGACCAGGCGTCCGTTCTTAATAACGGTACAATGTTTTGGAATGCGGTATGGAACGCCCGCCAGGAGTTCCGCCAGATGGAGGGTGGTGTTGGCGTCGTGGCCGCACCCCAGGAGCAGCACCTGGCCGTCCAGTTGGTGTACTCGCCCCACCGGACTTTCGGGGATGGCGGGCGGAATGGGCAGGGGGTCGGAAGTTATCAGCGTCGCCTGCGGACCGGCCGCCGCGAAAGCCTGCGGGTGGTCGCTTCGCAGCACGCCGGGCTGCCGCCAAAAGGTGTCCGCCACCACGCCTAGGTCTGGCGACGCGGGTGTCTTCGCGGGATCGAAGGGCTCGTCGTCGTTGCCCGTCCATGAAGGCATGACCAGCGTGCCGTCGGGGCCGAGGGCCCCGCACAGCGCATCGATCAACCCCAGCGGCCCTCCCTCAATGGGGCGTACGGCGCGAAACGATGTGTGCGCCAGCAGCACTCCGCCCCGCCTCACTCCCAGCGCGCGGAGTTGGTCTGTTACCTCGGCTTTGCTGAATTCTTTCCGGGCGGCTTGGTCCTCGATCATATCCGTCCCGTTTTTATATAATTATATCTCCCTTCCCATCTTCCTCTCCTTCGCCCGCTCCCACACCAGCCGCGCCGCCGCCACGTCCGCCACCGCCGTCCCCATAAGCTTGACGTAAATCGACTCGCCGTCGTTCTTTCTGCCAGGCGCTGCCCCCGCCACCACCCTTCGCAGCTCTATAATCGACTGCCATTGCAGCAGCCCCTTGTCCACTGCCCTCGCCATGTCCCCCGCCTCGTACGGCGCCTGTTCAATCGAGTCCACATATATCCGGTCCATCTTCAGCAGCGCCGCCTCATGCAATTCCTGCGCCCGCCACGTCGCCGGGCCTGCTCCCACCACCGTCACACCGCGCTTCAGCCACGCGCCCTCCACCACCGGCTCCATGTTGGACGCGATACCTACCACCAGGTCGCAGTCCTCCACCGCCTCGCGGTTCGTCTCCACCGCCTCAACCTTCACGCCCAACGATTTGCTGGCCCGCGACGCAAACTCCCGCCGCCTCTGCGAGTTTGGACTCCAAGCCTTGATACTGGATACCTGCCGCACCTTGCATATCGCCTCCAACTGCGTCGGGGCCTGGTGTCCTGTGCCGATGATACCCACCGTCGCCACCTTTTTCGGTGCCAGGTATTTCACCGCCACGCCCGTCGTCGCACCAGTGCGAAGCTGCCCTAATCGATTCGACGGCATAAAGGCCAGCAGTTGCCCCGTCGAAGCGTCGTACAGCGAAACGTGGAAGCTATAGCCGCCCTTTACCACCGTATAGACCTTCACCCCAAACACGCCCTGGTAGAACAGCCCGCCTGCCATCACCGCCAGCTCCCCCGTCGGCGACATGACGCGGCGGCGCGCCAGGTTGTACCCCTCGTCCTTGCCATAGTGTCGCAGCATGTCCTCGATGGCTGGCAGCATGTCGTCCATGTTCACCAGCTTGTCCACGTCCTGGTCGGTCAGAAAAAGGGTCATGACTGACTCCTTTAGGCGATGCGTGAAGTCTATCAAATGGCGCTCAATTTTTCCGAAGTGTTATTATTAAGACACTATGGGAATATTCTCTAAACCCATCACCTTCCACGCCACTGCCAATGGCCACACCGAGACCTTCGATGGCCTTGTAGATACTGGCGCCATGTTCACTGTCGCGCCTTCCTCCGTCCTGCGGCGACTGGGTGTTATGCCTCTCCAGACCATCCCCGTCCGATTTGCTGATGGCCGCACCGAGCAGTGGCAGCTAGGCCAAGTTGAAGTACAGCTTGAAGGCAAAAGGCTTCCCATTCTCTGCTTCTTCGGGCCGGAAAACACTCCGGTGCTGATAGGGGCTCATACACTTGAAGCCTTCCTCTTTATAGTAGACCCTATCGAGAAGAAGCTGGTGCCTAAAGAAGCCTTGTTGATGTAGCAGTTCCGCCTCTGTTCCCCTCCACTCTTGGCGCATCCGTCCTCTATCCGCCATAATAACCACGCACCATCTTCTGGAGGGCCTTCATGCGCAATCTCTGGTCTGAGTCCGAAGCCCAGGGCAAGAACGAACTCGACACCCTGGTCTATCAAAGCCGCCTCATCGGCGCTGACACGTCGCTGGTGGTCTGGGGCGGTGGCAACACGTCGATTAAGTCCACTGTCAAGGACTTCCGAGGCCGCCACGTCGAAGCCCTCGTCGTCAAAGGCTCCGGCTCGGACATGAAAAGCATTGAGCGCAAGCACTTCCCCAGCCTACGCCTCGACGACACCCTGGCCCTCTTCGACCGCGACGCCATGACCGACGATGAGATGGTTGAGTACCTCGGCATGTGCATGTTGGACCCCAAGGCGCCCCGGCCCTCCATCGAGACCCTGCTCCACGCCTTCCTCCCCTTCAACAGCGTCGCCCACTCACACGCCGACGCCATTGTATCGCTGACCAACACCCGCGAGTGCCTGGACATCCTCAAGGCCGTCTATGGCAAAAAGGTCTCCTGGGTCGAGTATATCCGCCCCGGTTTCAAGCTCTCCAAGCTCGTCGGCCAGACCGTCAAAGCCAACCCTAAAGTTGACGGTATCATCCTTATCAACCACGGCCTTTTCACCTGGGGCGGCGACGCCAGGCAGACCTACGACCGCCACATTGACATCGTCACTAAGGCCGAGGAGTACATCGTCTCCAAGTCTCGCGGCAAGGCCGTGTTCAACGTAGTGAAGTCCCGCGCCCTCCCCGACGACCGCCGCCGCGCCCTCGCCGCCGCCCTGGCCCCCACCCTGCGAGGCGCCGTCAGCCGGAAGCAAGGTGTCGTCCTGCGATACGACGACGCGGCGGACATCCTCGAATTCGTGAATTCCAAGGAGGCCGCCGAGTTATCCCAAATCGGCCCTGCCACTCCCGACCACACCCTCCAGACCAAGATTAAGCCGATGTGGGTGGAACTGGACAATCCTGACGATATAGAAGCCTCCAAAAAGCAGATAAAGGCCGCTGCCGACCAGTACGCCGACGACTATGCCGCCTGGTACCAGGCCAACACAGACAACAAGCACCCCATGCTGGACCCCTACCCTCGCGTCATCCTCGCGCCGGGCCTGGGTATGTGGTCCACCGGCAAGGACGCCCGCGCCGCCCTCATCGCCGGCGACATCTACCACCACACCATCAGCGTCTTGAAGTCCGCCTCGGCCATCGGCCACTACTCCTCGCTGTCCGATAAAGATTCCTATGACGTCGAGTACTGGCCCATGGAGCTGTACAAGCTTACTCTGCTTCCGCCCGACCGCGAGCTATCTCGAAAAGTCGCCCTGGTCACCGGCGCCGCCAGCGGCATCGGCCTCGGCATCGCGCGGCGATTGGCCGCCGACGGCGCCCACGTCTTCCTCACCGATATCGACGCTGATGGCGTCCATAAGCTGGCCGAGGAGCTGAACAAGAAGCACGGCTACAACCGGGCCGCCGCCTGCGTCATGGACGTGACCAACGAAGAGAATGTCGCCGACGCCTTCCGACAGCTTCGACTGGCCTACGGCGGCCTCGATGTCCTGGTCTCCAACGCGGGCATCGCCTCCGCCGGCGCCGTCCACGACCTGCCGCTGAAGGACTGGCAGCGCTCCTTCGATGTCAATGCCACCGGCCACTTCCTGGTGTCGCGAGAGGCGGTACGGCTCATGCGGCAGCAGGGCATGGGCGGCAGCATCGTCTTCATCGGCACCCGCAACATCACCTCCCCCGGCAACGACTTCTCTGCCTACAGCGCCTCCAAGGCCGCCGAGGCCCAGCTAGGCAAGGTCATAGCCCTGGAAAACGCATCCCACGGCATCCGGTGTAACATCATCAACCCCGACGCCGTCTTTGAAGGCTCCAAGCTCTGGTCCCGCGACATCATGGAGCAGCGTGCCAAGACCCACGGCACCACCGTCGAGAAGCTTCCGGACTTCTACCGCCAGCGCAACATGCTTAAGGTCCAGATCACCCCCGCCGATGTCGCGGAGATCGTGGTGCTCTTCGCCGGCAGCCGCGCCGCCAAGACCACCGGCGCTATGTTCCCGCTGGATGGCGGAATCAAGGATGCGTTTGTAAGGTAGCTCCATGTCCCCTACCTTCCCCCCTTGTGGGGGAAGGATAAAGGATGGGGATTCTCGTCATTCCAGCGGAAGCTGGAATCCAGAACTCCTGGTAGAATAAATGACGCCATTGCCAGCATAGAACTGAAGCGGTCTATGAACGAGGCCAAGCTGTTAGAGCGCATCATCGTGAACCCCAAAATCTTTGGCGGTAAGCCTGTTATTCGGGGCCATCGTCTCGCCGTTGAACACGTACTGGGTATGCTGGCGGCCGGTGACACCCCTGAGACCATCCTCAAGGGCTATGCTTGGCTTGAGCCTGAAGACATTCAGGCCTGCCTCGTTTATGCTCGCCGTACCGTAGGCCGCGAGCGCATCGAACCTCTGACCATCGAGTCCTAGTCCTTGCGGCTGCTCTTGGACGCATGTGTATGGGGTGGTGCTACCAAACTCCTTTCTGAAGCCGGCCATGATGTTATTTGGGCCGGCAATTAGGACACTGACCCAGGTGATGAGGAAATCCTTTCCAGGGCCCATTCCGAGAACCGAGTCCTAATAACTCTCGATAAGGACTTTGGCGAGCTCACGATTGTACGGGGGCAAGCCCATTCTGGCATTGTGCGGCTGGTCAATTTCCAGGCTCAACAGCAAGGTTCCGTGTGTCTCCGTATACTAGATCAGTACGGAGATGAACTAAGCCATAGGGCCATCATCACAGTGGAGCCAGGTCGGGTTCGCATACGGTCTGGAGAGCCACCTAAGAGGTAGCTAAGTGTGAATGTTGTGCCTTTTCCACAAACAGGGGAAGGCTAAGCAGGCGATCTACCCCCCAACCTCTCCTCAAAATACGACTCCACCCGCCGCACATACTCGTCGGGGTAGTTGTTAAACGCATCCACGTGGTCCGCCCCGGGCGCTATCCATATCTTGCTGCCCGCCGGCGCCGCCCGGTGCACCCGCCGCCCCTGCTCGATGGGTATGCGAGTGTCCGCGTCGCCGTGGATGACAAGAATCGGGTAGTCCAGGCTCCTCACCGCCCGCTCCGGGCTTACGTCGCCGATGCTTATGTCGTACAGCCCCTGGGCGAAGAGCTTCGCCATCGGCAGGAACATGGGGGCCATGTATGCAGGTATGATGGTGCGCCGCGCCGTTTCGTCCGACAGCCGGTCGCTGGCGTTGGCGAAGGGGCTGTCCGCCACTACCGCCCATATCCTCGGCTCCTGCGACGCCGCCAGCAGGGCCGTCGCCGCCCCCATAGAGAACCCCAGCAGCCCCACCTTCTCCGCCGCCACGCCCCTCGACATCAAATAGTCCAGCGCGCCCAGCACGTCCTCCTGCTCAAAATACCCCGCCGACACCCTCGCCGCCTCCGATAGCCCCTGGCCCCGCAGGTCGAACAGCAGCGCCCCGTAGCCGGTTTGATGCAGTCTTGCCGCCAGGTCCACCGCGCCGTCGGCGGTGCGCTGGCTGTTGAGGCCGTGGACAAAAATAATCGTCGGCGCGCCCCCTTGGGCCGGGATGTGCCACCCCTCCAGCGTCACCTCTTCATCCCTCGACCTGAACCGCACCTCCTCATACACGACGCCGTAGTTACTGGGGTTGTCGTCCTGCTCCTTCCTCTCCGCCACCGTCACTCCTGACGCTATCATGTACGATATGAACACGTAGACCACGGCCATCAGCGCCAGCAGGCCAATCAACGACCACCTGGCCCACCGGTTCACCCACACCCGGCGGCTGTTAGTTCGAACCGAGGAGAGCAGTCTTGCCATCCATTCCCCATGCCTGAAGTCGGCTATATATTATCGCAAACCACAACTCCAGGTTGACACCAAAACGCCAGCCGATATGATGAAGGCTGATTTCGTCGCCTATCCCTTTTGTGCCCCTTGCGAGTCATTGGAGACCACCAGGGCTTGTTGAGAAAGATTGGATGAGAGTAGGAGTCTTCTTTTCAGGTTCTCCCCCTTCGGCCTGGAAGGCGAAGGGGGAGCTAGACGCTCTGCTACCTTTAAGCATATATCGCGGAGTCCGATGCAATCGGACCGTCCTGAGTATGCAGAAGGAGGGGGTTGTGGTGTTTCTTTTTTCTTTCCCCCTTCTCCGAAAAGAGAAGGGGGATCAAGGGGGATGAGTTCGTCGCGACTCAAGCCCGGTTGTAATACTTCATAAGACGATTGGAGGAAACCCCCATGCCCCAACTGACGGCAGCCCAAGCCCTGGTCAAATCCCTGGTCCGAGAGGGCGTCGAGGTGGTCTTTGGACTCCCCGGCGTCCAGATCATGGACATCTATGACGCCTTTCACAACGAGCCCGGCATTCGCCTCATCACCACCCGCCACGAGCAGGGCGCTGCCTATATGGCCGACGGCTACGCCCGCTCCACCGGCAAGCCCGGCGTCTGCCTGGTTGTGCCTGGGCCGGGGTTGCAGAACGCCTCCGCCGGAATCGGCACCGCCTATGCCACCTCGTCGCCGGTCATGCTTATCGCCGGCGAGGTCGCCACCGGCGACCGGGGCAAGGACCGCGGCGCCACCCACGAAATCATCGACCAGCTAGACATCGTCAAAAACGTCACCAAGTGGCGTAAGACTATTTTCGACGCCAAAGACGTCCCCGGCTCCGTCCACGAAGCCATGCGGCAGATGAAGACCGGCCGCCCTCGCCCCGTAGCCCTGGAACTTCCCTCCGACGTCCTCCCCAAGTCCGCTAACGTCGAACTGATGGAGCGCGAGGAGTTCCCCAGGCAGAAGGGCGACCCTAAAGCGATTAAAGAGGCGGCCCAGCTTCTGCTCAAGGCCAAGCGGCCCCTTATCTGGGCCGGCGGCGGCGTCAACGCCTCGGGCGCCAATAGCGAGCTGTCGCAGCTAGCCTCCGCCATCGGCGCCGTCGTCATCACCACCGCCGAGGGCAAAGGCGCCGTCCCCGAGAACAGCCCCCAATGGGCCGGCTCCTTCTACTACAGCCACGGCCCCGCCCACAACGTCATGCCCATGTGCGACGTTGTCCTGGCCGTCGGCACCCGCCTACACTTCCTGGCTCCCACCAACTGGACCTTCAAGCCCCACCAGTCCATCATCCACATCGACGCCGACCCCGCCGAGCTAGGCCGCAACTGGCCCGAAAAGGTCAGCATCGCCGCCGACGCCAAACTGGCCCTCCAGGCCCTGCTGTCGGAGCTTAAAGGCAAGAAGTCAGCCTCGGAATGGACTGCCAAGGAGATAGCCCAGCAGAAGGCCAAGGCCGACGACGAAGTCAAGCAGCTTGCTCCCAACCAGGTCGAAATCATCAAGACCATCCGCCAGGAGCTGCCCGACAACACCGTGTATATCAGCGGCATCGCCAGCCTTGGGTACTGGTCCAACCTGGCCTATGAGGTGCGCGCCCCTCGCTCTTACCTCAACGCCTCCTACTTCGCCACCCTGGGCTACGCCTTCCCCACGGCCCTGGGCGCCAAGGTCGGCAACCCCAACAAGCCCGTGGTGGCCGTCAGCGGCGACGGCGGGTTTATGTACTGCCTGTCAGAGCTGGCCACCGCCGTCCAGGAGGGCATCAACGTCACCGTCCTGGTCTTCAACGACCAAGCCCTGGGCGCCTCACTTCGCGACCAGCAGGTGCGGTATAAGGGACGAGTCATCGGCACCAAGCTCCACACTCCCGACTTCGCCGCCGTGGCGCGAGACTTCGGCGCCAACGGCGTCAAGCTGGGCCATTATCGAGAGCTTGGCCCCGCCCTTAAGCAAGCCTTGAAGTCCGACAAGACCACCGTCGTCGAAATCCCCATCGAAAGCTGGACTCCCCCTTTCCAGCTTCAGCCCCCCGGGGCCGTCTGACGCCTAGTACAAGCTAAGTCTAAATATACGGACAAGTCTGACGGGCGCCAAGAAAATTCCTTCTCCCCTTGTGGGAGAAGGCGCAGGTTGAGGGGTGAAACCCTGGAACTACAATACGGCTATTAAGACCAACTTCACAGTGCTCTCCGGCAGTCCAATCATGGAAAAGTTAAGGCTGAAACTTTAGGAGATATTTCTATGGGTCTATTCACCCGCAGCGGCGTCGCCGTCGTCGAATTTTTTGGCCCCATCGGCAGCGGCGGCCAGGTAGCGGAGATGGCCCGTCTGCTGGACGACGTCGGTAAGAAACCCCACTATCAGGCCCTAGTCCTTGATATAGACTCCCCGGGTGGCGCTGTCGGCGGCGCCGAGGTGCTTCATGCCCGCATCACCAAAATCGCCGAGGCCAAGCCCGTCGTAGCCTTCGTGCGCAGCATGGGCGCTTCCGGCGGCTACTACCTGGCCTGCGCCGCCTCGAAAATCATCACCCTGCCCTCATCGCTGGTCGGCTCCATCGGCGTCATCTATCTGCGGCCCGCCATGCAAGAACTATTGGAAAAACTAGGCGTCAACCTGACAGTCTACAAGGGCGGGCGCTATAAGGACATGACCGGCTTCTGGCGCGGCCCCACTCCCGAAGAGGACGACAAGTTCAGGTCCCTTATCGCCGAAATCCACGACAACTTCATCGACGTTGTCGCCAAGGGCCGCAAGATGCCGCCGGAACGCGTCCGCGAACTCGCTACTGGCGAAATCTTCACCGGCCGCCGCGCCAGAGACCTGGGCCTGGTGGACGAAATCGGTGACTTCGATCGCGCGTTGGAGATAGCGGGAAGAATGGGAGACGTCCAACCCCGGCCTCTCTACATCCGTCCCAAACGCGGCCTCCTGGAGCGCATGGCTGGCCGCTTTGGACGTGGCATGGCCGCGGGCGTTGCTGCCGAGTTGGAAGCCAGGATGGGCGGGGGGTTCTACTACAAACTGCCATAAAGCCGCTTGCTCACCATCATTGGAAAGACCTTGCCGGCTGATGGTTTATAATTAGCGTTAGTGGGAGTATGGCATAACCTCGAACGTTTCGAGTGGGAGGAGGGGCATAATGGCGGCGCCCAGAAGGCTTCACAAAAGCAGCACCCAAAAAATGCTCTTCGGCGTCCTCGGCGGTCTGGCGGAGTATCTGGGGTCTGATCCTACCCTGGTCCGAGTAATTTTCGTGCTGGTCATGATATTGACCGGCTTCATGCCCGCGGTCCTGGTCTACCTCCTGGCGGCTATCCTAGTTCCCCAAGATTAGTCCCTATTAAACGGCGGCGCCAATGAATATCACCAACCGCGACGCCATCATCATCGTCGACGTGCAGAACGACTTCTGCCCCGGCGGCTCCCTGCCCGTTCCCAAAGGTGACATCGTCGCCGAGGCGTTGACGCGACTGGCCCGCGTGTTTCGTGACCGCGACGCCTTTGTCTTCGCCACCCAGGACTGGCATCCGCCCGGCCACTCGTCCTTTAAGGAGTCCGGCGGTCCCTGGCCCGCTCACTGCGTCCAGGGCACTCGCGGCGCTCAGTTTCACTCCAGCCTCCACCTGCTGGTCAACACCATCGTTGTACAAAAGGGCAGCAACCCCAAAGTCGACGCCTACTCAGGCTTCCTGGACTCGGACCTGGAGCGGCAGCTACGAGACAACGGTGTCGAGCGCGTCTTCGTCGGCGGTCTCGCTACCGACTACTGCGTCCTCAACACCGTCCTCGACGCCCTCAAAAAAGGCTTCAAGACCTGCGTGTTAATTGACGCTATCGCCGCCGTTAACGTCAACCCCGGCGACGGCCAGCGTGCGATTGAAAAAATGCTAGCTGCTGGCGCTAAACTGCAAAACACCAAAGGCCTCCTGCCCGCTGGCGCCTAGCTACTCCCCTAACTCCTTGTGCAGGACCTCGCTCCCGATTCAGCGCTCGCCCCTATTACGAAGCATAACATCTAGGAATTCGCCTGGGCTTACAATGCGAATTCCACGAAATTCTCTAAGACGCTGGATACCTTTATCGCCGGTCACGAGGTAGTCGGCTTCTGTCGCAATAGCGCAATCAAGGATCCGATTGTCTGCTGGCGAAAGGTCTGGAATGGCCACCATTCCAGGCGGATCAACGAGCAGGCAGCGGTCTTGGAGGAAGTTCAGCGAGGTGTGGATAATCTCTTCGGAGACCCGGAGTTTATTCCTGAGCACGCCCTCCACCTCTGCCAGGACAAATGGCGAAGCCACCGCGAGAATTTTTCCTGCGACAACCCCTTGGAGTATCAGGTTCGGCGTGCCGCCAGGAAAAGCGAATGCTGAGACTGGAACATTGCTGTCTAAAACCGCGCGGAGCCTATCCTCGGCTGCGCCGCTGCGCATGAATCAGCTCGTTGATCTGCTCTTCCGAAGTGATTCCTGCCTCTCGCACTCTCTGACCAATCTCCTGACTTAGAAACCGCAAGCGCCTGTCGTCTGCGTAACGGCGCAACGCCTCCCGAAGCAGTTCGCTGCGGGTTCGTCCTTCCAGGCGCATCAGCTCCTCAATCTGTTGTTCCATCTCCGGCGGAATGGAGATGGTAATAGTCTTGGTTGTTCTCCCCATGGGGCACTCCTCGCATCGACTGAGTGTTACTTAGTGTTACTCATTTCAGTTTAGCAAATCCTAATTCTGTGTCAACACCAGCGCCTGGTACAGCGTCCAAGCCCAGCCTTTCGGACCCATCGCTGAGCTTGCTGGTTTCCCCTACTCCCCCAACTCCTTCGTGAGCACCCGTTGCACCACCCTCTTCCGCAGCGACTCCAGCCCCGGGCTTATCTCCACGTTAAACCTAGCCTTGGCGTTTATATCCTTGAATTGCTCCGGCAGCTTCGCCATCTCCGACAGGTGGAACTCCCGCAGCTCCTCCAGCCCCGGCGCCGTCTTCACCCGCCTCCCTCCCCGCATCACCTCCTGCAGCAACGGCTCGCCGCCATCCTGAGCCGGTTCCTCATCCTCCATCGATATCACGTCCCTGTCATATAAACCCTGGTTGTCATAACAACGATAGACCTGCTTAGCCCCCGGCAGCGTCTCCTTCCCCGCGCTCAGCTTCAGCGTCGGCACGCCGCCGTACTCGACAAGCTTGTAGGCGCAGTCGGTCCATGACGCGTCGGCTGACACTGCCACCTTTGTTCCTACCCCGAACCCGTCGATGGCCGCGCCGCCCTTCACCAGCCGCTCCACCTCATATTCGTCCAGGCCGCCGCTGGCGAAGATTCGTACGAACCGCAGCTCCGCCTCGTCCAACAGCGCCCGGCACTTGCCCGACAGGTTCAATAGATCGCCGCTGTCCAGGCGTATGCCACGCAGGTAGTGGCCCTCCCGCAGCATCTCCAGCCCCACCGTGACAGCGTTCTTGGTGCCGTCGATGGGGTCATAAGTGTCGACAAGAAATACGCTGGTGTCGGGGAAGCTTTTGGCATAGGCACGAAAGGCGTCAATCTCGCGCGGGAAGCTGGTCACGAAGGAGTGGCCCATGGTGCCGAAGGTGGGGATGCTATATCGCTTCGACGCCATGACGTTGCTGGTGCCGCCGAAGCCTGCCAGATACCCTGCCCGCGCCATCTTCAGCGCCGAGTCCACCCCATGGCTGCGCCTCGACCCGAAGTCCACCACCGCCTTGCCCCCCGCCGCGCTCATCACCCTCGACGCCTTGGTGGTCAGGATAGTCTGGAGGTTTATCTGGTTCAGCAAGTAGGTCTCGACTAGCTGCGCCTCGATGATCGATGCGTTTAGCTCCAGCACCGGCTCGTCGGCGAAGAAGATGCCGCCCTCCGTCATGGCCCGCACGTCGCCGGTAAACCGCAGGTTGCTCAGGTACTGCAAAAACCCATCGTCGAAATGATGTTCCGACCCTAAATACTCGACAGCCTCGTCGCTAAACCTGAAGGACTCAAGATAAGACAGTACTTCATTTAGCCCGGCGAAGACGTAATAGCCCCGGCCAGGCCCATAGCTGCGAACGTACAGGCTGAAAACGGCCCGGTCGTCTAGCCCGCTTTTCCAGTAGGCCTCGGCCATGGTCAGTTCATAGAAGTCGGAAAAAAGCGAGAGGTCGGCGTTATTGTTAGGCATTGTCATGTCTTTTGCTGGCCTCGCCCTGCCCCACCACCCGTTTCGCCTCCTGCCACAGCCGCTCCTTCTCCTCCAGCGGCAGCGCCTTGAACTCCTGCCCCCGTTCAGCCGCCAGCTCCTCCATCTTTAAATATCGTGCGCGAAACCGCAGGTTGGCCCGTCGCAGCGCATCCTCGGCATGGACCCCTTCCCACCGAGCCAGGTTCACCACGGCGAACAGAAGGTCGCCGATCTCTTTCTCCTTCTCCTCCTGTCCCTCGGCCCTCGCTACCTCTCCCGCCTCCTCCGCCACCTTGTCCAGCACCCCTTTCACGTCCTCCCACTCGAACCCCTGCCTCCCCACCCGCTCCTGCATAAGCTGGGCGTAGGCTAGCGACGGCGTCGCCCCAGGAATCCCCTCCACTGGCGACTTCCGACCGCCCTTCTCTTTCTCCTTTAGCTTGTCCCAGTTCCGCTCCACCTCTCGCGCGTCCTTCACCCTCACATCGCCGAAGACGTGGGGATGGCGGCGCACCAGCTTCTCGTTTACCTGCCGCAGCACGTCGGCGATGTCGAACTGGCCGGCGCGCCGGGCCATGTCGGCGTGGAAGGCCACCTGCACCAGGATGTCGCCCATCTCCTCCGACAGCCGCTTCGGGTCGCCTGAATCGATGGCCTCCAGCACCTCGTAGCACTCCTCCAGCAGCGTCCGCTTCAACGACTCGTGGGTCTGCTCAATGTCCCAGGGGCATCCCCCTGGGGAGCGCAGCCTGTCCACAATTCGTATCAACGCGTCAAAGGTGCCAAGGTTTTGGGGCAAATTCGCGTCAGCCATAGGCCGATTATAGGTTCGCCCTTCTTTTGCTGGCAAGGAAAGGTGTCGGACGCTCTTCGTCATTCCGGCGGAACCCGGAATCCAGTCCTTCCCCAGCTTGGTAGAATACAAGATGTCAGCCATTATCTGAACGTAATGAATAAACACCTCCTACCAATAGCCGTCCTATTCATCGTGGCCGTGCCCCTCTTCCTCGTCACCGCCAGCGTCACCTGGGCCGTCAACGACCTGCGCCTCTACCAGCACGGCTTCGACAAGTTCGACATCGCCGAGGCCAGCGGCATCAGCGACGACGGTCTCATGCAAGCCAGCCGCGGCATTCGCGGCTACTTCAACTCGCGCCAGGAGCCGTTGCAGGTACGCGCCGTTGTCTTTGGACGAGAGATGGAGATTTTCAGCCCCAAAGAAGTCGCTCACATGCGCGACGTGAAGAAGCTGATTTGGGGCGTCTATGTGGTCGGGGCTGTAGCCTTAGTCTCCATCGGGTCAGCCTTCGCCCTCGGCTATTGGCGGCAGGGCCGCGCCTTCACGCCCACCCTGGCCCGATGGGCATTTTGGGCTGGCGGCCTCACCGTCGGCCTCATCGCCGCCATCGGCCTCACCGCCCTCGTCGCCTTCGATCAGCTATTCCTCGCCTTCCACCAGCTCAGCTTCGCCAACGACTTCTGGCAGCTCGACCCCTGCTGTGACTACCTCATCATCATGTTCCCCAACGGCTTCTGGTACGACGCCACTTTGTTCGTCGGCCTCGTCTCCATCCTCGGCGGCCTTTTGATAGCGGCGGCTGGCGCAGCTTATCTTCTAAAAACAAAGCGCCTCGCTCTTCCCTGGAGCAAGGCGCATGAGAAGACGATAGAAGAAGCCAAGGCTTAATGAGCGTGTCCGTGGCCGCCGTGGCTATGGCCGTGCCCCCCGCCCATCCCCGTGCTGCAGGCGCAGCCGCCGGGGCCGCAGTTCCCGCACCCGCCCATGCCCGCCAGCGACGCCGTCTCGCCATTAGCCCCCGTGCTCACCGCCGAGAATACGGATAAGGCTTTCTTGGCCGGCAGGTTGCACTTGGGGCAGTCGGCATGACTGGTCCCGGAAGGCTGTAACTTCTCGAAGCGATTGTTACACGGGGCGCACTTGTACTCGTAAATAGGCATCTGTTTTTACTCTTCCACTGAAATTGGAACTAATTTATTGTACCGCAGGTTGGGAAGTCAAATGGGGCATCTACGACCATACATACACCGAAACGTGCGTTGTGCTCGCCGTCGTAAACGGCTCCTTCCCCCACCCGCTCCACCTGTCCTTCAGTTTCAGCCCTGCTAGCTGCGCCATCAGGTCCATTTCGGCAGGCGGCGCAAGCCTTAGCTCCACGGGGTACAGTCGCACGCTATTATTGCTGATATGAACGTTCTGATACTGGACGCGCTGGGGATCGGTGGGATGAAGGCGCCCTGCATCCAGGACGACCAGATCTGGTCTTACGGTGTAGGCCTCCAGTTGTTGGCCCCTGGTAAAACGCGCCATGTCCGGCACAAAAGCCTCGATGAGGAACGCCCCGCCCGGCTTCAGATGCTTCGCCACGTTTTGAAAGCACCGCACCTGGGCCTCCTGGGTCACCAGGTTGTAAATGGTGTTGAAGGGTATATATACCAGCGAGAACTTGCCCTTCACGCCCACCTCCGCGAAGTCGCCGATGGCCACCGGTATGCGCTCCCCACCCGGCTTCTGTCGCATCCTGTCCACCATCTTCTCCGACCCGTCGATCCCCTCCACCTTCACCCCCCGCTTCGACAGAGGAATAGCAATGCGCCCCGTGCCGATGCCTAGCTCCAGCGCCCGGCCGCCCTTCGCCAGCTCCGCCAGCAAGTCAACGACAGGCCCCACGTCCTGCATGCTTTCATACATTTCGTCATAGACGTCGGCGTTTCGTTCGCCGTAGGAAGAAGGCTCATACTCTCGCACGGATTACCTTCTGACTAAGGAGATTTGCGTCGATGAAGTCTAGTCGAGCGAATGCCAACCATGGCCAAGCCTCGCACTCGAATAAGGCGGCGGTTCACTGGGTCTGGGGCTAAGGAAAAACCTTCCAGAGTATAAGCGCCAAGTAATGCTGCATCTCCTTCCCCGCCGAACACCACCATTGTTATACGCTCTTGCCCATTAAGGCGAGCTCTCGTTTGGGCCATCTCTCGTTCGATTACCCGACCATCAGCAGTTTCGAACTCCTGGCGGAATTCTGGCTGAACCCCCAAGCGGTCTAGGATATCTCTAGGAACCCAGGTATATGTAGAGCCAGTATCTACTAGGGCTGGAATGCTTTCCCATTGCCGCCCTTGGACGTCCCCTATCCTAATATTTACACTGAATGTGCCCATGACCTCATCATAGGAAGATGGTTTAAACTGGTCAAGTTCGCTTTGCTGGTTTGCAAGACCTTAAAGTAAAAGCGAATTGTACTTCAGAACTCAACCCCTACCTCTGGCACTTCCCGCACCAGTACGTGCTCCGTCCCCTCACCGGCGTCCTCCGAATAGCCCCGCCGCACCTGCGGCACGCCGACCCCTCCCGTCGAGGCACCCGCAGCGTCGCCAGCCCCTCCGACGACTCGGTGGGCGGCCCCGCCTGGTATCCCAGCGGCGCGATTGCCTCCACCGCCTCCCGCAGCACTGACACGATAGCCTTGTGCATCTGCTTTATCTGTGTATCCTTCAGGTCTGTGCCTAACGTCAACGGATTAATCGCCGCCGCGAAAAGCGCTTCGTCGGCATAAATGTTCCCAATCCCCGCCACCACCGACTGGTCGCACAGCAACGCCTTGATGGGCGCCTTGTGCCCGCTTAACTGTTTCGCCAGAACCGATGGCGTAAACGCTGGCTCCAGCGGCTCCGGCCCCAGCCCGCCCAAGACCTCCGACTCTTCCTCCACCAGCCACACCATCCCCATCTTCCGGGGGTCCACAAACCGCAGCTCCCGCCCGTCGTCCATCGAGAAGTAGTTCCGAGTCATCGGGTGCCGCGCCAGCTTCGACGGCTCCACCAGCAGCGACCCGGTCATGCGCAGGTGAAATATCAGGCTGTGCCCGTTGTCCAGCCTCGCGATTAGATACTTGGCCCGCCGCCCCATCTCCCGCACCCGACGCCCCGTCAGCCCCAGCACAAAATCCTCGATGAGCTTGGTCTGCACCGCCTTGGGCCACAAAATTGTCGCGCCGGTAAACCGCCGGCCCACCAGCCCCTGTGCCTCCAGCGCCCGCCGGAAAGCCTCTACATCTGGCAGTTCAGGCATTTATCAAACATTCCGATAATAATTTGGCCTGCATTCGGGAACTTACTTCTCGGCCGGAACCAAGAATCGCAAAGCAAAGGGTTAAGGGCGCGCCCTTACATATTCCCCCACGTAAGACCCGTCTTCACCTCCACCTTCAGCGGCACCGCCATCGTCGCGAAGCCCTCCAGCGCGTTGGGCATCTCCTCGGTAACAATCGACGTCAGCAAGGCCACCTCCGCCTCCGGCGCCTCGAACATCAGCTCGTCGTGGACCTGCAGTAGCATCCTAGACTGAAGCCTGGCCTCCTGCATCCGGCGGTGTACTCGAATCATCGCCAGCTTCATAATATCCGCCGCCGTCCCCTGAATCGGCATGTTGATAGCCATGCGCTCCCCAGCCTGCCGCACAATGGCGTTGCTGGCCTCCACCTCAGGGATGTAGCGGCGGCGGCCCAGCAGGGTCTCTACATACCCCGTCTTGCGGGCCTGCTCCCTCACGCCGTCCAGGTACCCCTTTATGCCCGGGTACTTGGCGAAATAGGTCTCGATGAACCTCCGCCCCTCGTCAGGCGAGAACTCGGTCTGCTGCGATATGCCGAAGGCCGACAGCCCGTATATCACGCCGAAGTTTAGTATCTTAGCCACCCGCCGGTGGTCCGACTTGACCTGCTCTATCGGCACCTCAAACATCATCGACGCCGTGGCCGAATGTATGTCCTCGCCTCGCAGGAACGCCTCCACCAGCGCCGGGTCCTGGGACATGTGCGCCAGCACTCGAAGCTCAATTTGCGAGTAGTCGGCGGAGAACAGCAGCCAGTTGGCGCCACCGTCCCTGGTGGCGGTAAAGGCCTTTCGCACCTTCCTGCCCAGCTCCGTCCTCACCGGAATGTTCTGCAAATTAGGGTCGTTGCTGGATATGCGGCCCGTGGCTGACCCCGCCTGGTTATAGCTGGTGTGCAGCCTGTGGGTCTTGGGGTTGATAAGCGTCGGCAGCGAATCGACGTACGTCGATTTCAGCTTGGTCACCTGCCGGTACTCCAGGATGCGTTCGATGACCGGGTGAGTGCCCTTAAGCGCCTCCAGCGCGCTGGCGTCTGTCGAATAGCCTGTCTTGGTCCGTTTGCCCTTACCGAGCTTCAGTTCGTTGAACAGCACGTCGCTAAGCTGCTGCGGCGAGCCGATATTAAACTCGTGGCCCACGTCCTGGTATATAGCCGTCTCCAGCGCCTTTATCTGCGCCTCCATCTCTATCGACATCTGCTCTAAAATGCCTGGCTCCAGCGTGATGCCGTTGCGCTGCATAGTTACCAGGATCTCCACCAGCGGCGCCTCCACCTTCTGGAACAGGTCCCAGCACCCCTGCTCTTTCAGTTCCTTTTCCACAATCGTCTGCAGCTGTCCCGCGTAATCGGCGTCGGCGCAAGCGTATGGTGCCACGTCGGCAATCGATACCTGGTCCATAGTCTTCTGCTTCCGTCCAGTGCCGATGAGCGCGGTTATCGGCGTCATCTCGTGGTGCAGCACGTCCAGCGCCATCTGCTTCAATCCCAACGCCTTCCGACCCAGCAGGTGGGCGGCGATCATGGTGTCGCAGGTGATGCCCTTGACCAATATGCCATGCTCGGCCAGCACCGTTACGTCGAAGTTCAGGTTATGGCCGCTCTTGGACAGCTTGACGTCCTCCAGCGCCGGCTTCAGCCTCGACGACACCGCCTCCAGCGGCAGCTGCTTCCCCTCCTGGTGCCCCACCGGCACATACCACGACCGCCCCGGCGATGTCGAAAAGCTCAGCCCTACTAGCTTGGCCCGCATCGGGTCCAGGCTGTCCGTCTCGGTATCGAAGGCGAAAGACCCGGCTTCGTGCAGCGCCGCGCTCAGCGCCTCCAGCGCCTCCGGCGTGTCCACCACTTTGTAGTCCAGCGATACGTCCTTCTTGTCCTGCGCGCCGTCGCGCACCGACGTCTTCAGCCCCTCCGGCACGCGAGGTATCACGCTCGTGAACTCTAGCTCGCGCATCAGGTTCACCACGTCTTGGCGGTCGTAGTTCCAGAACTTGGAGGACTCCAGGTCCAGCTCCACCGGCGCGTCGCGGCGAATGGTCGCCAGCACGCGGCTCTTGAACGCCTGCTCCTTGTGCTGGATTAGAAGCTCTCGAATCCTCGGCGGCGTCACCTCGCCGATGTGTTCGTAGACGCCTTCCAGATTGCCGAACTGTAACAGCAGCTTGGACGCCGTCTTATCCCCCAGCCCGGGCACGCCCGGGATGTTGTCCGAGGTGTCACCCTTGATGGCCTTGAAATCGATCTGCTGGCTGGGCGCCAGGCCGCCGTACCGCTCCCTCACCGCCGTCTCGTCATAGACCTTCTGCTCCTGGATGCTGTACGAAAGCAGGACTCGAGTGTATGGCGACACCAACTGCAGCGTGTCCGTGTCTCCCGTCAGAATTATGGTCTCGATGCCCTGCTCGTCCGCTTTTTTTGTCAGCGTGCCGATGATGTCGTCGGCTTCCAGCCCTGGCATCTCGACGACCGGAATGTTGAAAGCCGCCATGAGCTGCTTCACGCGCTCGAACTGCGGCACCATCTCGCTGGGCGCCGCGGGCCGGTGGGCTTTGTATTCAATGAACATGCTATGCCGGAAGGTAGGGCCGTGGGTGTCGAAGGCCATGATGCAGTGGGTGGGCTTTAAGTCGTTGATGGCCCTGAGGAAGGTGTTGGAGAACCCAAACACGGCGCTGGTGTTCTCTCCCGATCGTGTGGTCAGCGCCTGCCGCACCGATATGGCGTGGAACGCGCGGTGCACCATGGCATGGCCGTCCATAAGCATCAGTAAAGGCTTATCGCGGCCTAAGGGTAACGTGAGATTCATTCCTACCGACGACGCCATCAAGCACCGCCTTGCGTCATATTAACAAGGCGAATTATACACCATGAGGGCCTCTTATCCAGGCACAAAATCGGAGGCCTTGTCTCAGGCCGGGCCGCGCATAAAGAAAAGGCCCGCGGAGCAAGACGCCCCGCGGGCCTAAATATTATAAATTATTGCTTTAGCGGCCCGCTTCGACTTTTGCCGAGGAGCCGTTGCCGGTTGCTACAACTTCAAATGTGTCAATTCCATTAAGTAATGCTAGGCCGTTCCGAATGCTGGTCAGATTGGCCGTCAATTGCCGCTCCAAATTCCGCAGGGTCTTTACTGAATAGGCGTCCACTTCAGCCTTCCGTCCCTTGACCTCTGTGTCGGCGTGCTTGAGCATGCGCTGCGACTTCTGCTCCGCATCTTCAATGGTCTCGGCGGCCTTGCGCTGGGCGTCCTTCATTACCTCGGTCTGGTTCAGCCGGTTCCTGTACTCGTCCTCCGCCTGAGACCTGATCTTGCGGCGCTCCAGTTCCGCCTGGTTTACTATCTCGTCCTTCTTGGCCAGTATCTCTTTCGCAGCTTTCACGTCCTGTGGCACGGACATGCGAAGCTGGTCGACGAGCTCCTGGAGCTTCTTGGTATCCAGAAACGTCCTCTGAGTCGCGGGCACCTTGAGACTAGTGCTGATCAACGCCTCCATCCGGTCCAAAATGCTGACAATGTCCATGGCCATACCTGAATCCTCCTAAGTATTGATTGATTTTCTACCTGGACTGCTTCCGCTTTTTTCTTACCGCCTCAGCCACATGAGGCGGCACCAGGTTTCTAATGTCGCCGCCCAGAGCCGCCACCTCTTTTAAGAGGCTGGCCCTGATGAACTGGTACTCCAGGCGGGTTAAAAGGCACACCAACTCAATGTCCGGTTCCA
Organism: SAR202 cluster bacterium; assembly: GCA_016872285.1. NCBI lineage: Bacteria > Bacillati > Chloroflexota > Dehalococcoidia > SAR202 cluster bacterium. The sequence goes on from VGZZ01000006.1 coordinate 27,682, forward strand.
GCTTTTTGTTCATAAAAGCCATGTCGTATTCATAATCGAAGTCCACACCGCTACGCAGGCCCCGCACAATGACGTCGGCACCCACCTGCCGCGCGTAATGAACCACCAGCCCCTCGAAAGGCCGCACTTCGATGTTGCGGTATTGCGCCACCGCCTTCTTGAACATATCGATGCGCTCTTCTACAGTGAACATAAGGCTTCGAGGCGACTTGGCGTACACGCCCACAATCACCTTCTCGAATATCTTCGACGAGCGTACAGCGATGTCCTGGTGGCCCAGGGTAACGGGGTCAAAAGTGCCCGGATACAAGGCTACGGTCATTAGACAGGGCCTGCCTTGTAGAAGTCGGCCACGCTGTCGCCGTAGCGGCGGGTTTTCAGGTGAACTATGCGGCCATAGGCGGCCTGCAATTCCTGGCGTTTGGAGTGCCCGACAACCACAATACCCCCGTCCTCCACCATCCCGGCCTTATCCAGGCCCTGGAGGACAGGGTCAATAGAAGAAAGCTTATACGGCGGGTCCATCAGGACCAGCCTATACGGTCCCTTTAACTCCGACAACGCTCGCTCCACTGCCATACAATAGACCTGCCCTTGGTCTAAAAAACTGGTCGCTTCCAGGTTTCCCTGGGCGACTGCGCACTGCCGGTGGTTTTGCTCCACCAAATCGGCCCACTGGGCGCCCCGGCTCAAAGCCTCTATTCCCAGGGAGCCAGTCCCCGCGAAGAGGTCCAGCACTCTGGCCCCCTCCACCATCTCAGGGCCCAGGACATTGAAAATCGCCGTCCTAACCAGCTCTGAGGTGGGCCTGGCGTCCGGGATGGCCGGGGGTTTAAGCCTTCTTCCCTTGGCTATCCCTCCAACAACGCGCATTTCAGACTATCCTGGGATTTTAGGCTTGCTGCTTGGCTAGAGTAAATAATTTTAGCCCCAATTTTTAACAAGTTTTAGCATTTTTTTATTTTTCGGGCCTATGGCTTAGTCGTCGCAAGACTCTCTGCCTAACCTTTACCACTATACGCTACTTTAATCCCGCTAGCTCCCCGGCTTTACATGAGCGGGAGGGATCTCGTCCCCGTAGGAGGATCGGCCCTGGCCTAAGGGAACAAGGTATAGGGTTACCTTCCCATCAGGTTCTCCCCCCTTCGGCCTGGAAGGCGAAGGGGGGATTTAGACGCCGTCCTGAGTATGCCTAAAGAGGGGGTTGTGGTATTTCTTTATTCTTTCCCTCTTCTCAGAAAGGAGAAGAGGGCTGTAAGCTCGCCGTGGCGAGATTAAGGGTGATGAGGTCGCCCCGCTTATGACTAGACATGTGTTGATCATTACTCATCCGCACCTAGGGACAAACTGGAAGACAGCATCTTTTCAGAGAAAGGCTGGCTTGCCTTTTAATGCAAACTCTGTAGCCGCTATTAGTTAAGGCTATACGTGGTCGTCACAATCATCATTGCCAGAGGGAAAGGGTTCTGGAACGCAATCACGTGTTCCCCGTCTGCGTCTGCTGTGATCTCAGCTTTTTGCTCAATATCTGATGAGGTGGGCGGCAATATCTGGACTCCAAGCTGGTCGTTAATAGCCATAATAATGCCGGCATCGGCCTTATTCTGACCCTCCGTGTCCCCCAGACCTACCGCTGAGGACCGCACCTTTACTTCGATTTTTAATGAATCTCCGCTTTTCAGTTGTACCGGAATGGAGCAGAAATTGGCTGGAGTGATATTCACTTCTTTGGTCTCGGTATAAGCTGTGGTTTGACCTCCGCCGCCTGGAGTGGCAGTGGTGCCGGGCAAGACAGTGCCCGCGGGTACGGTAGGAGTATTAGCCGCTTGGCCGCCGCCACAGGCCGCCGCCAGGGCGAGTGTTACAACGACCACTGCAAGGATTTACCACATTTACGATTTCTTAGCATATGTAAAGTCCCCTTTTGATACTGATACGGGAAGACGCCAAAACGCTCAAATAGAAGCTGATTAACTTAGAGCAGCCGTAGTGTCATCAACATTTCTCGTCATATATTCATTTAATACGTTGCATTACGGTTTTGGGATTGCGACGTGAAAGGGCAAAGCGCCGGATGTTATCCCAACTAAGAAAAAGCCAGCCCTCCATGGGAAAACCCTCAACAAACCTTTACAAATTCTCCTCCCTAGCCTAAAATGACCACGACTGGGCCTCTTCACACAAACGTGATGGCCTAGTTCTTTCCTTTTTGGAGGCAGTGTGACTCAACCTACTTACCTCACCCGCGACGGACTCGTCAAGCTGAAGGAAGAGCTGGATATGTACCGCACCACCAAGCGACAAGAGGTCGCGGAGCGCATTCAGCTCGCCAACGCCATCGGCGGCACCGTGGACAACGCCGAATATGACGAGGCCAAAAAAGAGCAGGCTTTCATCGAAGGCCACATCATGGACCTCGAAAACATTATTAACAACGCCGCCATTATCGAAAACGCCAAAGGTCCGGCAGGTGTCGTGAAGGTGGGTTCCAAAGTCACCGTCCTCAATCAGGCCCGGGACAAAAAAGAGAAGTTCCATATCGTCGGAAGCCCGGAAGCGGACCCCGCCGCGGGCCGCATCTCCAACGTGTCGCCCATCGGCAAAGCCATCCTCGGCAAGCGCGTAGAACAGGTGGCCGAGGTCAAGGTGCCCGCCGGCGTCCTGAAGCTTAAAATCCTGGAGATTCAGTAATCGTCTCGCCCAGCCAAAATTCGCCCACCAGCACCGAGGCCGCCCTCCTTGCCGCCCGACGAGAAAAGCTTCAGCGACTCCTAGACCGCGGCATTAACCCTTTTCCGCCGCGATTCCAGCGGACTCATACCAACGCCGAGGCCCGCAGCTTCTTCGACGAGGCCGAACAGGCCGGGGGCCAGGCCGCCAGGACCCAGCCCGTGACCCTGGCCGGCCGTATTATGGCGATGCGCTCCATGGGCAAGAACACCTTCGCCGACCTGCGTGACGGCACGGACAAAGTCCAGCTCCTCTTCAAAAGCGACTCCTTAGGGGACGCCTACGCCATCCTCAAAGATTTGGACCTGGGCGATTTCCTCGGCGCCGCCGGTCCCCTCTTCCGCACCCGCACTGGCGAGATAACCGTCGAAGTCCAAGAATTCACCGTCCTCTCCAAGTCCCTCCGGCCTCTTCCCGAAAAGTGGCACGGACTCAAGGACGTGGAGCAGCGTTACCGCCAGCGGTACCTTGATCTCATCGCCAACGAAGAGGTCAAGCCTACCTTTATTAAACGCAGCCGCATCATCCAGGGGATCCGAAATTTTATGGACTCGCGCGGCTACATCGAGGTCGACACCCCCATCCTGGTGCCCGTCGCCGCCGGCGCCCTGGCCCGCCCCTTCGCCACTCACCACCACGCCCTCGACCAACAGCTATACCTGCGCATCGCCACTGAGCTTTATCTCAAACGGCTCATAGTCGGCGGGCTGGACAAGGTGTATGAAATAGGCCGCGTCTTCCGAAACGAGGGCATCGACCAGGACCATAACCCCGAGTTCACCCTCCTGGAGAGCTACGAGGCTTACGCCGACTATAACGACATCATGTCCCTGGTGGAAAATATGGTCTCCACCGTCGCCCGGGAGGTCCTCGGCTCCACCTCCGTCCAGCACGAAGGCCACGCCATCGATCTAACTCCGCCTTGGCGCCGTCTCCCTTTCTGCGAGGCCGTGTACCAGCACACCGGCATTGACTTGGACCCCTATGTCCAGCAAAAGAAGGACGTTGACTCTCTAATCCGCGAGGCGCGGGAGCGCGGCCTCCAGGTCCAGAATGGCCCGCCCCATCAGGTCTTCGACAAAATCCTCTCCCTGGCCGTCGAGCCGCATCTGGTGCAGCCCACTTTTATCACCGACCACCCCCTGGTCATGTCTCCCCTGGCCAAGCAGAAGCCGGAAAAGCCGTATCTGGTCGAGCGGTTCGAGGCCTTCGCCGCTAACATGGAGATCGCCAACTCCTTTACCGAACTCAACGACCCCATCGAGCAGCAGCGCCGGTTCCAGATGCAGGAGGAGATCCGCCGCCGCTACGCCGACGAGGAGGCGGACCGCACCGACGAGGACTATATCACCGCCCTCGAACACGGTATGCCCCCCACCGGCGGCCTCGGCATCGGCATCGACAGGCTTGTTATGCTCCTGACCTCCCAGCCCACCATAAGAGACGTGGTCTTCTTCCCTCAGCTTCGCTCTAAGGCCTAGCCCATGCTCTCTCTTGACCTCATCCGCCGCGACCCCGAAGCCGTCCGCCGCGCCCTCGCCCGCCGTGACGAAACCCCGCCCATAGACCAAATCCTCTCCCTCGACAAGAATCGCCGCGACCTCATCGCCCAGGGCGACGCCCTCCGCGCCCAGCGCAACGAGGTCAGCAAAGCCATAGGCCGCATGAAAGGCGACGAGCGCAACGCTTTGGTCACCCAGATGCGGCAGGTCGGTGACCAGATTTCTCAGCTAGAGCAGCAGGTCAAGGACGTCGAGAAGCAATTGGACGACCTGCTCCTAGACCTCCCCAACATTCCTCGCGACGATGTGCCTGACGGCAAAGGTCCGGAAGATAACATAATCCTCCGCACCGTCGGCCAGCCCAAGGAATTCCCCTTCCAGCCCAAACCCCACTGGGATCTGGCGGAGCGCCTCGGCATCATCGACTTCCAGCGCGGCGCCAAGCTCTCCGGCTCTCGGTTCTACGTCCAGTCCGGTGCCGGCGCCCGCCTTGAGCGCGCCCTTTACAACTTCATGCTGGACCAGCATACGCAGCATCACGGGTATCGAGAGATGCAGCTTCCCGCCCTCGTCAAACGCGAAATTATGGTCGGATCCGGCAACCTCCCCAAGTTCGGCGATAACCTCTACCATGACGCCGAGGACGACCTCTGGCTCATCCCCACCGCCGAGGTGCCCCTCACCAACCTCTATCGCGATGAAATCCTCGCCGCCAAAGACCTGCCGCTTAATTTCGCCGCCCTCACCCCATGCTTCCGACGCGAGAAGGCCGCGGCGGGACGGGACACACGAGGCATCAAGCGCGTCCATCAGTTTAATAAGGTAGAGATGTACAAGTTCACTACGCCGGAGACCTCCGACCAGGAGTTGGAAGCCCTCCTCTCCAACGCCGAGCGCATCTGTCAGCTTTTGGACCTGCCCTATCGCATCATCCGCCTCTGCGCTGTCGAAATGGGGTTCCCCTCCGCCAAATCTTACGACATCGAGATGTGGGCCCCTGGCTCTAGAGAATGGCTGGAAATCAGCTCCTGCTCCAACTGCACCGACTTCCAGGCCCGCCGCGCCAACGTCAAGTACCGCCCCGCCGAAGGCGCTTACCCCCAGTTCGTCCACACCCTCAATGGCTCCGGCCTCGCTTTGCCTAGAGTCGTCATCTGTATATTGGAAAACGGCCAGCGGGAAGACGGCTCTATTGTTATCCCTGAAGTCCTGCAGCCCTACACGGGCTTTGACGTAATTAAGCCTTCGTAATACTCTTACCAACAAGACCGTTTCTATAGATTCGGGCGGCTTCTCGCAATCAGCTTCCCTTGCCAGTCGTTGGAGTGGTTGTTAGCAGCATTAAGCATTATTTGTTACAGACATTTAGGAGTAGTAACGTGCCTGCACTAAAACCATACCGTGCTGCCCCGGACACCTGGGTCCTGCCGTCTTACCTACGCGTTCCAGGCCTGGGGCTGATTGTGCTGAACTCTTACCTCATCAAAAGCCGCGAGCCAGTGGTCATCGATACTGGGATGCCCGTAGTACGGGAAGAGTTCCTGGAGTCTCTTTGGTCCCTGATAGACCCCATAGACGTCAAATGGCTCTTCTTGACCCATGATGACGTAGACCATTCGGGAAATCTGATTGAGGTCCTCAGCGCCGCTACCAACGCCAAACTGGTCACGCAGTTCATCGGCTACGCCCGATTGGAGACCGCGTATCATATGCGGCCGGAGCGTGTTCAAATGGCGAACCCCGGACAGGTGCTCGATGTGGACGACCGTAAGATCGTGGTCCTGCGCCCGCCGCTTTTCGACTCGCCATCAACCTCGGCGCTGTTCGATAGCAAGTCCCGCGTATTATTCAGCGCAGATTCCTTTGGCGCGTTCATTCCCAACCTGGGTGAAGACATTAGCGACATACCTGAGGCCGAATATAACCAGGGCTTTGAAATCTTTAACCGCGGGAATCACCCCTGGTCGGCTTGGGCAGACCCAGCCAAGATAGAGACAGTGCTTGAACAAATCCGCCGTCTAGGCCCTCAGGTTATTGCTGGATGCCATTCCCCCATGGCCCGTGGCCGTACGGAGGCACATCTGAAGGCCCTGCGCCGGCTTATTGGGATGGAACCCCTGCTGGGGCCGGAGCAAAAGGCCTTCGAGGGCGTTATGGCGGCTATGGCTGCTACGGATGCTAAGGCGCCCTCAGCCGAGTAAGCAGGGCGGTATGGACGGAGATAAGGAGACTGGCGTCGAGCAAAAATCTTGGGAAGCTGGAGCAGCCTTGAGCCAACGAAAACAACCGCCTAAACAGCCCAATCCCCCCAAAGGGCACCGACCCCACTTCACCAAAGGCTACGGCGTCGACCGCAAAGCCACCGAAGGCATCCTGCCCTGGAGCTTCGTCACCGAGCGCATGGCTTCGTCTCGCAACTACTGGGTTGCCACCACCCGCCCCGACGGCCGCCCCCACGCCGCGCCTGTATGGGGCCTCTGGTTTGAAGACCGGTTCTACTTCGGCACCGACCCCAGGTCGGTTAAAGGCCGCAATCTGGGCAAAAACCCGTCGATGATGGTGCATCTGGAAAGCGGTGATGAGGTTGTAATTCTGGAAGGCGCCGCCGGATTGTTGGATGACCCGCCCCTTCTGCGGCGTCTCGTCGATGAATACGACGCCAAATACAAAGTCCGTCCCGCTGGCTTTTACTACATGGATGTGTCTAAGGCCTTCGCTTGGCGAGAGAAAGACTTCACTACGAGTGCGACTAGGTGGGTTTTCAAAGAGACCAAGAGAAGAAGCTCAAGATAATTCTCGTAGCTAATCCATGCCTAATTTGGATTAGTCCTCTATTGCGGGTTACTGAGGCTGTTGGTATATTAGTTCGAGTGGGGCTGTAGCTCAGCTGGGAGAGCGCTTCAATGGCATTGAAGAGGTAAGGGGTTCAAGTCCCCTCAGCTCCACCAATATTTACCCTGCCATCGCTATTCGTAGTCCGACATTCCTCCCTTCAGTAGTCGCGCTCCCATGTCTGCAGAATAACGCCCTAAGACTGTAGAAGTGGCGTCATCAGGTTCTTCTATCATGGATAAGAGTTTGATCCCTAAGTTCTATGTGGCATACCATGAAGTGGATTGTTTCCGATCAGGACCACCTGGGCGGTGCGGCGCGTATTCGTGACACGCGTGTATCTGTTGCTCAGCTTCTCGAACTCCTGACTACTGGCATGTCTATCGACGAGATCGTGCGGGAATACCCAAGTCTTAGCGAGAGTGCCATAAAAGGAACCTTAGCGGAATTAGCCCAGTCTGACCAGTTAACCGCTGCTTAAGCATCCTGATCGACGAGAATTTGCCAGAGTCCTTGCTTCCTAGGCTCAGGGGCCTTGGTCATGGCGTTTATCCTCTCTAAAGCCTCCCTGGCGTTGTGTCGGCCCATTGTGTGTGTGTATACTCTGTGTGAGTAACACGCTAAAGGAAGTCGCAGTATGCGCACTCACCTAATCCTTCCTGATGACCTGGTCAAGCAGGTAGATGCGACCGTAGGTAAGCGGAAGAGGAGCCGGTTCGTTGAGGAAGCGGTACGGGAAAAACTGCGGAGGGAGGCATTGCTTGCGGCCCTTTCTGCAACAGCTGGAATGCTCTCCGCTGAGGACCATCCCCAGTGGGCTGCCTCGAAACAGGCGGCGGCCTGGGTAAGAGAATCTCGACGGCGCGACGAATACCGGTCGGAGAAGCCAACCCGTGCCTAGCTACCTCCTCGATACCACCATACTCATAGACCATCTGCGAGGCCAGCCGGCGGCGGTGGCACTCCTCACCAAACTGGCTGGCCAGGGCCACCGACTAGGGGTATGCTGCATCAACCTTGCCGAACTCTATGCAGGTTTGAGCAGGGAAGAACAGGCCAGGGCCAACGCGCTCATCGAAAGTTTAGACTACTACCAGGTGACGCGCGAGACAGCTAAGCAAGCGGGAGACTTTCGCTATCAGTTCGCCCGTCAAGGGACTATCCTCACCCTCGCTGATACGCTGATTGCCGCCGCTGCCGTGGCTGAAGGGGCTACGCTGGTCACCGCCAACGCCAAGGACTTCCCCATGCAGGAAGTCCAGTTGCTGCGTCAGCCTTAGCAGACCCTATGCGCCTGCCTGCTTCAGTCCTGCTTCGCGTTTAAACACCCCCTTTCAACCCTCATTACACCCCTCTTTTATATTGCCCCTCTCCCCCTCCTCCCTTAAAGTACACACGTCTCGGCACCAAATGTTGGCTTTGGCTCGCTGCCATGGAACGATTTGCCCAATTCTTGCGTTCTATTAAGTGAAAGGGCCCATGACCAAGGATAGGAGCCTTTGAGTGGATGAATCGGAGGTTGTCCGGCGCTGTCAGAATGGCGACCAAGAGGCTTTCCGCCTCATTGTCGAGCGTTACAGCGGCGTCCTGGGCGGCACCGCCTACCTTATGACCCGAGACCGCGCCCAGGTCGATGACCTGCTCCAGGAGACCTTTCTCCTGGCCTGGCGCGGCATCGGCACCCTTCGCGCCAGCGGCAACTTGAAGGCCTGGCTGGTCCGAATCCTGGTCAATAAGGTCATCAGCGAGCGGCGCAAGAAGCGAGTTATGGAGGCGGAACTGGTGGAAGTGGAAAGCAAGGCCGGCGACAGCAACAGCGAGGAGCTCGTCCTGGCGGACGAAGAGCGCCAGCGCATTCGCGGCGCCCTGGAGACCCTGCCAGAGGCCCAGCGCCAGGTTACCGTCCTCCGTTATTTCGCCGACCTTACCATCCCTGAAGTAGCCCGCGTCCTGGGATGCCGGGAAGGCACTGTCAAGTCCAGGCTTCACCGCGCCCTCGCCCAGCTCCGCACCGTCCTCCAATCCGAAACAGTGCAAGCCTCACTTTAATAGAGGAATCCATGGCCAGAAACAACAACGAATTTGAAGAACTGGAAAAGAAGCTCCGCGCCTTCTATCGCGCTGAGCGTGAGGACATCCCAGAGGCTGACCGTAGCCTCTGGGCGCGTCTAGCCCCCAGGCTGGAGCAGGAACGGCGCCGAGCCTCCATCCCCTGGTATCGCCGTTTGTCTCAGCCCCAGGTCCTTCGCACCGCCACCGCCTTCGCCACAGTCTTCGTCCTGCTGGTGGCCGGCCTCACCTCATGGTTTGTCTCGGGACGGTTGGGCGGCAATGGTGATAATGGAGGTGCGGTTGTGGCCCTTTCACCCCTGGTAGACGGCTATGTCGCCATGGCTCCCCGCGTGCTGCGCTCCGGCCAGACGGAGGACATCTCCGTCGCCCTCTTCGATGGCGAGACCCCGGCCCGCGGTGATGTCGAAGTGTCGCTGTTGAAGGACGGTCAGAAAGTCGCCGACGCCTCGTCTCAAATCAAAGGCAAAGGCGTGTTAAGCCTCAACGTGCCTCAGGGCGCCGCCGGCCAATATGAAATACAGGTGCGAGGCCCCGGCTTTAGAGACACCGCCGCCATATCCGTCCAGGAAGGCACCCTGGTTTTCTTAGAGACCGACAAGCCTATCTATAAGCCCGGCCAGACGGTGATGATGCGCGTGCTGACCCTCAACTCCGACCTGAAACCCGTCCAGGGCCAGGTGACCGTTGAGGTCATGGACGCCAAGGGCATCAAAGTATTCAAAAAAGTTGTTGCCACTGACGACTATGGCATGACCAGCCTCGAAATGCCCCTCTCCACCGAACCCAACCTCGGCGTCTGGAAAGTGTCTGCCGTGGCCGGCCAGAGCAAGACCCAGGTGGACGTGCGTGTCGAGGAGTACGTCCTTCCCAAGTATGAAGTGAAAGTTGACCTGGCAAAAGATTGGGCCTTGGTCAGCGAACGCATCACCGGCAAAATTCAGGCTGAGTACTCCTTCGGCAAGCCAGTGAAGGGTGAAGTCGAAATCATCGCCAAGCGTTACGTCGGCACATGGGAGGAGTATGCCCGCGTGACCAGGCCCATCGACGGTCAGGCCGACTTTGCCATACCAGCCGTCGGTTACGTCACTGGCGTCCCCGGCGCCGGCGGCCTGGGCCAGGTGACCTTGGACGTGTCGGTCCGCGAGCCCGCCACCGGCTACGAGGAGAAGACCACCCGCCTCATCGATATCGCCTCCTCGCCCGTCAGAATCCAGGTCATCCCCGAAAGCAGCGTCTTCAAGCCTCAGCTTCCCATGGGCCTCCTGGTAATCTCTGAGACCCCGGGCAACGAGCCTCTGGACAAGACCGTGAGTCTAAGGCTGCGTTGGATGGACAAGGAACTCGACAATATTAAAGAGGAGAAGCAAGAAGTAAGGACAACCCGGGGCAAGGGTCTTATTAAAGTGACGCCTCCCTCCAACGCCGCCGCCGTGACCATCGAGGCGGACGCCGGGGACAACTCCATACAGGACTCCTCCGCTCCCCTGGCCCTCCGTGCCGAATACTCCCCCAGCGGCAGCTTCATCCACCTTGAGCAGCTATCCGAAGCCTCGCTGAAGGTCGGCGATAAGGCCAGCTTCAAAGTCCACTCCACCAAAGAGACCGTCAACTACTATTACGAAGTGGTGGCCCGCGGCAAGGTTGTCTTCTCCGACTTCTCCCAGTCCAGCGACATCGCCTTCACCGTCACCCCCCAGATGTCGCCCTCGGCCCGCCTCCTGGTCTACCAGCTCCTCCCCAACAGCGAGGTCGCCGCCGACTATCTCCCCTTCAACGTCGAATCTGGCTATCCTTTGCAGGTGCAGACCAGCTTCGGAAAGGAAGAGGTCAAGCCTTCCGAGGGGGTTGACATAAACGTTCAGACCGACGGGCGCGCCAAGGTCGCCCTGGTGGCCGTGGACCGCTCCGTCTTCATCCTCGCCGAGAACCGCCTGAACCTTCAGCAGGTCTTCGACGAGCTGGAGCGCCTCTACCTCCTCCCGCAAATAGAACTCCATGACATCCGCGACTTCTATGAAGGCGGCGTAAAGGCTCGCGGCGCAGAGGATACCATCAAAGAAGCCGGACTTCTGGTGCTCAGCAACAAGACTGTGCCCGCCAGCCAGGAATACGAAGGAAACAACTTCTTTGGAGGCCGCGGTGTCGCTTTGGAAGCCAGGGCCGCCGCCCAGGACTCCGCCGCCTCCAGCGCGCCCCCTGCCGCCAAAACCGCCGCCGGCCCCGAGGCCGACTTGGCGGAAGTCGGCCTCGTCCGCCAGTTCTTCCCCGAGACCTGGCTCTGGACGGATGTCACCACCAACAGCAGCGGCAAGGCCACCCTGTCCGTCAAAGCCCCGGACAGCATCACCACCTGGTCCCTCCGCGCCGTCGCCCTGTCCAAGGAACACGGCCTTGGCATCGGCGAGGCGCAGCTTCGCGTCTTCCAGCCCCTGTTCCTCCAGCCCGACCTGCCCTTCTCCCTGATTCGAGGCGAGGAAGTCCCGTTGAAAATCTCTCTCTATAACTACCTGGACAAGCCCCAGGAAATCGTCGTCAACCTGGAAGAAGCCAAGGGCTTCGATATCCTGGACAACACCACCAAGACCGTGACCGTGGCCCCGCAAGAGGTCGGCGGCGTCGAATTTAAAGTGCGGCCCGTAGGCCTGGGGACCCGCACCGTCAAAATCTCGGCCCGAAGCAAAGAGGCCGCCGACGCCGTCGTGAAGGAAGTCCTCGTCGAGGCGGAAGGCCTGCAGCAGGAGTCCGTCGAAAACCTTGTCCTCTCCCCCGGCGCTGCGCGCCAGCTGGATACCCACGTTCCCGGCGGCATCGTCGAAGGCTCGGCCCGCGCTTACATATCAGTCACCGGCAGCTACCTCACCCAGACCATGGAGGGGCTGGAGCAGCTTCTAAAGATGCCCTTCGGCTGCGGCGAGCAGAACATGCTCCTCATGGCCCCCAACACCTTTGTCCTCCAGTACCTCAAGACCACCAACCAGCTTAAGCCTGAGGTCATGGCTAAGGCCGAAAAGCTCATGATCACCGGCTACCAGCGCCAGCTCACCTACCGCCGCGGCGACGGCTCTTTCTCCGCCTTCGGCGAGAGCGACAAGGAAGGCAGCCTCTGGCTCACCGCCTTTGTCCTCAAGACCTTCGCCCAGGCCAAAGGCCTGATATTCATCGATGACGCTGTCCTGAACTCCTCCAGGGACTGGATCATCAAGCAGCAGCTTTCAGACGGCTCCTTCCCGCAGGTCGGCTTCGTGCACCACCAGGAGCTCCTGGGCGGCCTCGATGGCAAGGATGCCCTCACCGCCTTCGTCGCCATCGCCCTCCGCGAGGCTGGCGAGGAGTCGGCCTCCGGCAAGGCCGTCCGATACCTGGAGCAGCAGTTGAACGCCATGGACGACGCCTACGGTCTCGCCATCACCGCCTACGCCCTGGAGCTAGCCAAAAGCCCCCGCGCCAACGACGCCTACCAGAAGCTGATGTCGATAGCCAAAGAGGACGACGGCGCTCTCTACTGGGGCGACGAACCCCGGCCCCTGCCTGAGCCCAAGCCCGGCCGGCCCGGCGTCATGCCTATAGACCTATACCCCCATCATAGCGCCGCCATCGAGACCACCGCCTACGCCACCCTGGCCCTTATCAGCCACGGCGACCTTCTGAACGCCTCCCGCGCCTCGCGATGGCTTGTAGGCCAGCGCAACGCCTATGGCGGCTACACCTCCACCCAGGACACTGTCATCGGCCTCCAGGCCCTTACCACCTACTCCACGGGCGCCCAGGCCGACGTTGACCTGACCGTGACCCTCAGCGGCGACTTCGGCCAGAAGAAGCTCACGATTAACAAGGACAACTTCGACGTGCTGCAAGTCGTGGATGTGCCTGTAGGCCAAAGTGTGGATGTTCGAGTCGAAGGAAAGGGCCAGGCGGTCCTCCAGGTGGTCCGCCGCTACAACGTCCTGCCCCAACCCGGCGCCGGCGATGAAGTCTTCGACCTCGACATGAAGTACAGCGCCGACAAGGTGGAAGTCAACGACCTCATAACCATTTCCGCCAGCGTCACCTTTAATCCGCCCAAGCCCGTGAAGGCCGGCATGGTAGTGCTGGACGTCTCCGTCCCCACCGGCTTCAACGCCGTCAGGGAAAGCCTGGAGCGCGTCGTCCAGAACAGCGCCAAGGTCAAGCGGTTCGATGTCGCGGGCCGAAAGGTCATCCTCTACATCGAAGACATGACCCCTGGCGAGAAGCTGTCCTTCCAGTTCCAGGCCCGGGCCCTCTACCCCGTCAAAGCCAAGGCCGTCTCCTCTCAGGCCTACTCCTACTACCGCCCGGAATGGAGCGGCCAGTCCCAAAGCGTAGACGTGGTGGTTGAGTAGCCGCTAGGCACGATTTGTCGTTCTGGGCGTCTCTTCCCTGAGGTTCCCCTTCTTCTCCTTCGAAGGAGAAGAAGGGCTAGAGGATGATGGGGCGTATCTTTCCTTCTATCAGGCCCGTGAGGCATATTTAAGACTTGGCTGATAAAAACGCGAACCTTAGACAGACGGGGTATGGGTGTCCCATCTGGTTCTACCTCTTCTCCTATTGCAAAGAGCCTGTCCCGATGTAAATCGGGAAGGAGAGGGAATTGGAGAGTGATGAGGTGATCCTTATTTTCTCTTCCCCTTCAGCAGACGTGTGATGCACATTAAAGGAAGTGCCGGGCCTTCTTATCATGGGCTTGATTAAGGAATACAACCAGCCCTTTGCACCAATGGGGATTGGGGGTCTCATCTGGTCCTCCCCCTTCGGCCTGAAAGGCGAAGGGGGAGCTAGACGCCGTCCTGAGCCTGGCCGAAGGAGGGGGTTGTGGTAATTTATTTCTCTTTCCCTCTTCTCCCGTAGTCGGGAGAAGAGGGATAAAGGGTGATGAGGGCGCCCCGCTTATGACCAGGAATGTAATTTGCATCACGCGTCAGCAGGAAGGGGATTAAGGGGATGGTATCCCGCTTATGAACGAGAACGGCTATTAAAAACCCACTCACCACCTAAGACCAGTCCTCCATCGAATCCGTCGTAACATAAAGCACATAATTCTTCCCAAACGCATCCAAAATAAACTCCCCTATCGCCAGCGACACAATTTTGGACATGCGCACCTTGACCACGGGGTCTAGGCTGTCCTCCTGCCTCTCAATGGTTACGGCGTCCGGGTGCTGGTCAACAATCCTATCGACAAAGGCGTCCATGAACGGGCTGCGCTCCTCCAGGTGTTTCAGCAGCGCCAGCAGTACCCCTTCCCTCTGTTCCTGTGTCAACAAAGGCTGTTGAGGCGCCATTAAAGAGTCCTCCTTTGGACTTATCATATTGATAATGGGGCCGTCTCCATATGGCAGGCACGCATTTTTGGCCTATTGCCGCCCTTCAAATGAACAGGGCCGAAACGCTGTCCTAACACACTTCAATGCTCATATAAGATAATGACGTTTCCGCGCGATATCAGCCGTAAACCCGCAGTACCTGATGCTGGAACTCCCGATACTTGCGATACATGGGCCTTTACTTGCGCCTTCTCTGAGACTAAAGTGGACAGATAGTACGGCTTCAGGAGTCCAGTCATGCGAAAGACCAAAATTATCGCCACCGTCGGCCCCGCTTCCAGAAAGCCTGAAACCCTGGAATCGCTCTTTTTGGCCGGCCTGGACTGCGCCCGCCTCAACTTCTCCCACGGCACCTTTGAGGAGCACGGCGAGGTCATAACCAACCTCCGCCGCATCTCCGAGCGCCACCAGCGGCCCCTGGCTATCCTCCAGGACCTGGGCGGCATAAAGATGCGTCTGGGCCGCATCAAAGGCACCTTCCACCTCAACGTCGGCGATGTCCTTACCATAGTGCCGGAGACCGCCTCCAGCAGCAGGGACATCCTGCCCTTTCCCCAGCCCGGCGCCCTGAAAAGCCTTCAAAAAGGCAACCAGGTCTTCATATCCGACGGCACCATCTGCCTGGAGGTCCTGGAAAATGTCGACGGCGCCGTCAAAGCCCAGGTCCGCCACGGCGGCCACGTGACCTCCTTTAAAGGCGTCAACCTGCCGGGCGTGGACATCGACCAGCCCGTCCTCACCCGCGCCGACGAGATGGCCATTAAGTTCGGTGTCGAGCAAAAGGTGGACTGGATCGCCGCCTCCTTTGTCGGCACCGCCCAGGACGTCCGCGACGTCCGCAAGCAGATCGAAAGCAACGGCGGCTCTATTCCTGTCATGGCCAAGCTGGAGCGCACCAAGGCCATTCAGAACCTGGATTCCATCTTAAAAGAGGTGGATGCCATCATGATCGCCCGCGGTGACCTGGGCATCGAAATCCCCATGTCCCGCGTTCCCATCGTTCAGAAGGAGGCTGTACGCAAGGCCAATGAGGCCACCCGCATCTCCGTCATCGCCACCCAGATGATGCACTCCATGATGACCTCGCCTTACCCTACCCGCGCAGAAATCTCCGACATCGCCAACGCCGTCCTGGACGGCTGCGACGCCATCATGCTCTCCGATGAGACCGCCGTAGGCCAGTTCCCCGTCGAGGTCGTCCAGACCGCCGACCGCACCATCCAGGAGGCTGAAAGTATTTATCCTTATTATAAAAACCTGGCCTCGCGAGACCGCACCCAGGCCATTGCCCGCGCGGCCGCCGACCTGGTCAGCGAACTTAACGCCCAGCCCATAGTCCTCACCAGCACCGGCCGCGCCGCCAGGGAGGTCTCCAGGTTCCGCCCCAACGCCAACATCACCGTCTTCTCCCACTCCGACGCCGTCCTCAACCGCCTGTGCATCGCCTGGGGTATGAATCCCGCCGGCGTCATGCCGCCGGGAAAAGACACCACGGCCCTGCTTCGACGCGTCATCCAGGCCGCCCTCCGCTCCGGCGCCGTCAAGGAGAGCGACGTTGTCACAATAGTCCACGGCTTTCTCACCGGCGTCACCGGCACCACCAACACCATCCAGGTCCTGGACCTCCGCGAATACATGGCTACCGCCAACCAGAAGTCTGAGGCCGTCCCCACCGGAGCGCGCTAGTCGTCTCTGCAGAACAAAATGACTTTGGCATTCCCATTTGGGATGGTTAGCCTGTCAGCCGATGCTCTTATGGGGAGTGGGTCTCTCCTCAGGTGTTCCTACTTCATCTTTGAAGGCGAAGGAGGAGCGACAGGTAGATTATGGTGTGAAATTTTCCCTCCCCTTTCAGCAGACCGGTGATGCGTATTAATAGCTTAGCTTACGAAAAACCTCGCGGTATTTTGTCGGATGGGGCTGGGTGTCCCATCAGGTTCTCCCCCTTCGGCCTGGAAGGCGAAGGGGGAGCTAGAGGGGGTTGTGGTGTCTTTAATTTCTTTCCCTCTTCTCCCGTAGTCGGGAGAAGAGGGATAAAGGGTGATGAGGGCGATCCGCTTGAGAACAAGGTCAGCCCTCCATGAACTGGCCTAAAGAAAAGACCGCCATCCTCGTCATCCACGGCATCGGCCAGCAAAACCCCTTCGACACCCTGGACGCATTCGTGCGCGGGCTCCTGTCGTCCCTCGACACTACCGCCATCGACGCCCACCACAAGCTATTCCTCCAGGACGGCTGGGCGCAAAACTATATATCCCTGGTCAATAACGGCAATGACGCCACATCTGTTGACTGCTTCGAGTACTACTGGGCCCACGCTACCCAGCGGCAGATAAATGTCTCCCAGGTCTTCGATTGGCTGGTGACCACCGGCGAGGCCGCCCGCAAGTATTACGACGAGAACTTGGCATTAGTGAAGGCCTATGAGGGCCAGGAGGACACGCCCTTCGGCTACTCGCCTCTGAAGGGCCGCCGCCGCTTCGATAAGTACTGGTATCTGAAGTACGCCGCCAGCGGTCTCAAAATCTTCCACCTCCTTATCGGCGCCCTTGGGCCTGTGGCCTGGGCCTCGCCAATCATCGGCGCGCCCATAAAGCTGGCCCTCACCGCCGTCGCCAAACTGGTCAGGCCGATAATCGTGGACGTCGTCGGCGACATCGCCATATACACCGCCGTCGATATGAAGTCCCAGCACTTCGAGGTGCGAAAGCGCATCCTGGACGGCGCCACCGACAGCCTGGAAGCCTTAATCAAGTCCAAGGCCCCTGAGTACCAGCGCATCATCGTCGTCGGCCACTCCCTGGGCAGCGTCGTCGCCTACGACGCCCTTAATCGAGTGAACAACGCCTTCAACTCCGGCAGGCTCAACCCTGAGCTTGCCGCCAAGGTTAGGGGGCTGGTCACTTTCGGCTCGCCCCTGGACAAAATCGCCTTCTTCTTCCGCGTGCGAGTCGAGGAGCATCGATATATCAAGCACCAGATTCTCTCTCAGTACATCGGCTTCAAAGCCAAGAACCTCAAGCCGGGCTGGACGCCTCCGCATCTCATCCACAGCCATATCAAGCCCTACCTGGACGCCGGAGTGCGATGGATCAATTTCTGGGACTCGGAAGACCCTATCAGCGGCCCCCTGGACTTCTATCAGGTAGCCAGGGAGGACAACCGGCGCTTAGAGATGGGCGTGGACGGCGGCAAGTCCCACACCGCCTATTGGGAATACAAAGGCATGTATCAACAGATCGTTGACGACGTCCTCTGCGTGCCCTAGCCCTTCCCCTTCTTCCTCCCTTTCTTCTTCCCCATCCCGTCACCCTCCTCACCCTTGCCCTTGGACTTCCCCACGCCCATCGCCCTCAAAGGCGCCACCCCCATCACCACCATCCCCGCCGCCAGGCCGAGGAACAAAATCCCACGATTTCTGACACTCGATATCGCGTCCCCCGCCGCCGTTATCCCCATCCGCCCAAACTTCTCCGTCATCAGCGCCTCAAACCCCTCCGACTCTTCCAACGACTCCGCTAATTGCTCCTCCAGCCTTGGCTCCACCGCGCTGTTATAGACCGGCCCCGCCATAACGAACAGCGCCACCCCGGCGATTGCCAGGAACACTGCGGGCCACACCAGCCTCCCTACCATGCTCCGCCCCCCAATGAACCCTATGGCCGCCAGCATGACTATTATCAGCAGCCAGCCAATCCACAATACACTCCTAAACGTGCCTATAGAATCTCGGAAATTGTCGAAACCTCTCAGGCTGTCCGGGTCGTCCTCTCCAATCTGCTCTCGCAGCTTTTCGTGGTCAAGGACAATCCCGTCCCTGACCCAGCCCCGCACGTCGCTGATGCGCTCCACCGAACTGCTGCGATTGATGAAGTCCTGTTTGGCTGACGGCGTCATCGAGTCCCACTGCAAGTCTGTGCCGTTGAAGTCGTTCCGCGCCATGGCCTCCCGCAGGTTGTCGCTGGTGTATTCAAAGCCCTGGGCTAAAGCGCCCCTGACGTAAGATATAGCCGCGAATCTCTCCTCGCCTATCTGCGCTTCAAGCTCCGCCTCCCCAAACGTCCACTGGTCCGGCAGCTTCTGGTTTATCTGCCGCTCCGCCTCTATCCTCACGATGACTCCTGCCTGCTGCTGAAGCTGGCTGGACGACACCCCTGGAATGCGGCAGGTCAGGCCCTCTTGCGCAATCCTGTTGATGTTCAGCTGGCTCACCTGTGCGATAGTGCAAACGGGCAGCGAGTCGTACCTCTGGCGCAGCTTTGTCTCCGACAGAGCGCCTACTATCTCCACCGCGGCCGCTTTCCGCTCCGCCAGCGGCACCGCCACCATAAACTTCTCGTTCGGCCTGGTTAGGTAAGCCACCGTGGCCTCCACCATCTCATCCACCCGCTGGTCCACCCACGCCTTCGGCAGCGCCTGGCGCACAGCGCTCTTCACCTCCTGATTGGTCACGCTGATGCCGTAGGAAAGCCTCAGTTCCGCGCCTATTTGGCGGTCTATCTCCGGGTCCACTACGTCCGAGAACACAAAATCTGGAAGGTCGCCCTTCTTTAAGATATCGGT
This sequence comes from SAR202 cluster bacterium, assembly GCA_016872285.1. NCBI lineage: Bacteria > Bacillati > Chloroflexota > Dehalococcoidia > SAR202 cluster bacterium. The sequence goes on from VGZZ01000006.1 coordinate 46,724, forward strand.
AATAGCCTCCCCCGCTGGCGCCGCCCTGCTCTGCACGTCCAGCCTCACCGTGAAACTCTCCTTTTCTGAGAGAAGGTACGGCACCGCTGAATCTATAGTCGCCGTCACCTGCTCCTCCAGCCACTTCCTATCGACAATTCGGCGCACCGCCGCTTCTACATCTTCCTCCGTTAACGTCAGCCCAAAGGGCAGATCCTCCAGATCTCCCAGAGATTCGGTCACTCGCGGGATAATGACGTCGTCCATCAGGATATCCACTACCTTGCCCTCGCGGGTCGTCTTCTTTAAAGCGTCCCCCGCGTTAACAACCCGGTCCTTAATCGGTATAGTGATCTTGAAGCTGTCCTCGTCGCCCAGCATATAAGGGATCGCCTCTTCAATCGTCTCCTCCACCTGCTCCTGGACCCACTCCGGTGGAAAGGTCTGCCTCATCACCCCAACCACGTCGCCCTCAATGAGCTTCATGTTCACTGGGAAGTCTGTGGATTTCGTGTCCGCCTCGGCCAGCGCCGCGGGCAGAGCCTTGTCATATATGAAGTTGTAAACGTCCGCCTTGTCCAGTTGCTGGACGTAAAACTCCTCGTTCAACAGCGTGGCATTGGCCCGGGAGGCCACGGTGAATAACATGGCGAAGGCGATGAAAATCAGGCCCAGCAAGACCGCAATCAGCCTGCGAACCCAGATCATTTCTTACCCCTTGTAGTGGCGAATTGGCTCAGCAACCGTATCTTTTGAAAGCGCCGTGTCTTTCCAGGCAAGCCGCCAGGCAAATCGACATATTCTGCAAAACGACTTGCCTAAAAGCAACTGGGCCGGAAGACGTGTTTTCCCGTTCTTTGGCCGTTTAAGGGAGCCGTTCTGGCCCGCGACCAGGCTTATTCCCACGCGACCCCAGGCCAGCTATGATTAGCCCGCCGTGATTCTCAATCGACTACTGCTAGGCTTCCGCGTCCCGGGCTACCGGTGGCTGTGGATCAACAGCTTTACCGGCGCCGCCGGATTCAGTCCGTACCACATGGGCGAAGGCTGGCTCATCCTGGAGCTAACCGACTCGCCCCTCATGGTGGGCCTGGCGCCAGCCATCGGCGCGGGCGTCAACATGGTCTTCAGCCCCTTCGGCGGCGTCCTGGTCGACAGGTTTGACCGGCGAAAAGTGCTGACCGCCGTCCAGCTCACTACGGCCCTTGCTATAACTACCCTGGGGGTCCTGACTGTCACCGATATGGTCCACGTGTGGCACATCCTGGTGGTATCGGCCGTTCTTCGATTGATGATGGGCCTGCAGCTGGCGTCCCGGAACACGCTCATGTACGACGTGGTGGGACGGGATGGAGTGATGAACGCTATGGCGGGGCAGTTCATGTCCAGCCACAGCGCCTCGGTAGTGTTCCCGTTGGGCGCCGGCGTGGTCATGGCGACTATGGGCACCGGCGAACTCTTCCTGTTCATCGGCGGCATCATTGGGGCTGGCGCTTTCCTGGTTATGCGAGTGCCTAAGGTGCGGCAGACGGCGCCCACGGGGTCGGTGTTGAACAACCTGGGCGAGGCGGTGCGGTTCGCTTATAAGGACCGGCCTGTGCGCAACATCTTGTGGACGGTGCTGATAACCGATGGATTGGGCTTTTCCGCCCAGGCCATGTTCCCCGTCCTGACCAGGGACGTGCTGCACGCCGGCGAGGTCGTATTAGGTGTAATATCGACGCTGCGGGGCGTCGGCGGAGTGGTCGGCGCTCTGGTTATCTCAGGGTTTGGCGACATCAAGCGAAAAGGCCGCGTGTTCGTCATATCGGCCTTCTGCTTCGGAGCTTTGCTGGTGCTGTTCGCCGTCTCGCGGTCCCTGCCCCTTTCCCTGGCCGCCATATTCCTGGTGGGAGTTGCAGGCACCATCTATGACACTATGGCCCACACCCTCCTGCAGACGTCCAGCCCGGAGTCCATGCGAGGGCGAATGATGGGGTTATACGCCTTTGTGGTCAGCGGCATTGGCTTCGGATCCCTGGCCCAAGGGGCCATAGCGGCCTGGACAGGCGTCACCTGGGCCATCGCCGCGGCCGGCAGCGTGGTGGCCCTAAATGCCGCGGCCAGGCTGCCGGTGTCGGAGAGCATGTCGCAGCCACGCGCCGTCGCGTCAGACCTGCCGCCGGCGCAGAGGAAGGCGGCCTAAGCCCGCACGCCAAAATTATCGTTCAGCCGACGCCGTTTCAGCAGTGCCCTGGCCTTGGACCAGGAGAACCACACCATCTTCCCCGTCATCTGTCCTTCTGTGTGCAGCGCCAGCTCGATAAAGAACTTGAGCAGAAAAAGCGACCCCTCGCGCTGGCTGACGGGAGCCCTGGGCGCCACCGACAGCGGCGCAAAGGTCTGCTGCTTTCCCAAAATGAGGCCGTTAACCGACGCGTCATAGTCCCCCCAGGAGCACGCGGTCACCAGCTTCGGCCCCGAGACGTGCCCCGCCAGCCACTCCCAATAAGCCTTCAAGTCCGCTGCGCCGCCGGCCTGCCCTTGCGTCAACAGCACTAAACAGTTAGCCTCCGCGAACTGTCGGCCATAGCCCTCCAACTCCTCCGGCGATGCCACACGCAGCGGGACGCCGCCCATAACATCGATTCCACGCCGCAGCATCGTAGACGCAAAGCGGCCAGCCGCCTCCGCCTCCCAGCCAGCCGCATTTCGCGAGGCGTCGATGACCAATAGACGCGGCTTGCCTTCGACTACTGTCGGCGACCACATCATGGGTCTATAGGCGCCTAATACTGACTGAGGATTGAATCTGTGAAAAAGAAGCGATCATGTCATTCTGAGCGAAGTCCGCCCGCCTCTGGCGGGAAGCAGTCGAAGCCTGTCCTGAGCCTGGTCGAAGGGAATCTGTTCTGGCCGCAGCCTAGAAATGCTGTTTAGAGATACGCCTCGCATATTCGTTTCACTCCAAATACATTCAACCCAGCCTCCGCCGCCCCGTCAGCCTAATATTATCAGACAGGGGTTTGCCTCAACCCTCTCTCTGTGCCATAGTACCCATACTAAGCTGACTTTTGAGGAATTTATGCCCAAGAAGCCCTATCTCTATATGGTCCGGGTGGACGTAGAGGCCAGCGAACAAGCCCGCTTTGCCCGGTGGAGCGACCAGCGGCACATGCCGGACCTCCTGGAAATCGGCTTCTGGGCCGCCGTCCGATACCAGTCCCTCCTAACCCTGCCCGCCTACCTCCACCTCTACGAAATTCCCAACCTGGAAATCTTCAACACCCAGGCCTACAAATACATCTGCCGCTGTGACCCCTCTTGCCCCACTCTAGCCTGCAAAAACAAAGCCGGCGACCCTCCCACACCCACCGGCCCCCAGATCACCCGCCACATCAAGGGCATCTCCCGCGCCGTCTATCAAGAACTCTTCGACGTCGGCATGGGCCAGCCCCGGCCCCGCCCTCCCGGCCGCCGCGACGACCCCGTCGGCTACGTCCGGTCCAAGACCATCGTCACCGTCGCCGCCGACTTCCCTCCCGACGTCGAAAATGAGTTCGTGCAGTGGCAGCAGTCCGTCCACATGCCCCGCACCGTGAAAGCTGGCCTCGGCATCACCGCCGGCCTCCTAGCCCGTCGCGTCGATTCGCTGCCCTTCCAGGCGCCCAAGTACCTCGTTCTGTGGGAGGTTAAAGGCCCGGAGGTCATCCAGAGCAACCCGTCCCTTGGCAAATACCTCCAGCGCCCCGACATTCAGCGCATCTGGTCCCGCGCCCAAAACCGCCAGGACCACCTCCTCCAGCGCATCTTCCCCGCCTGATATTTATCGGTATCTTCATTATGAAATCCATGAATTCTAGGAGAATTTCATGTCTGGCGTCCTAGCCTTGGTGGGTGGTGATGAGTTCTCGACGGAATGTGATCCGATTGATAAATACCTGCTGTCGCGCGCCAGGTCATCCACGGCGCGGGTCCTGATTGTGCCTACAGCGGCAGCCTTCGAGAACCCGGGTAAGGCGGCGCGAAACGGCGTCGCCCACTTCCGCCGCCTGGGCGCGAAGGCCGAGGCGCTGATGGTGTTGAATAAGGCCGACGCCAATGATGCCCCCAAAGTCGCCGCCATAACCGGGGCGGACCTGCTATACCTCACCGGCGGCGACCCGTCCCACCTTTTATCGGTCCTTCAGGGTTCCAGGCTGTTGGAGGACCTCAAGCGTTGGCTGTTGAAGGGAGGCGTGTTGGCCGGCTCCAGCGCCGGGGCTATGGTCATGGCCGAATGGATGGGCCTGACTCGCGCCGGCGGGCCCGTCGAAGCCCTGGGCCTGGTGAAGGGCGTGGCCGTGCTGCCCCACCACGAACGCGCGGAACCTAAACGCGTCGCCAAAGAGCTGGCACACGTCACGTCTCCCACCGTCACCGCCCTGGGAATAGATAGCGCGACGGGATGTGTCGGCGAAGATGGAGCGTGGCGTGTGCTGGGGGAAGGCCGCGCGGTGGCGTATCGTGAAGGGCGATGGCGGATGGTAATGGCGGGCGAAATGCTGCGGCTGGAGTTTTAGAGCGGGCGTACATAAAGGAGCAAGATGTTTGGCATTTTCAGAATCCCCTCGGCGGCGGTGGGCTTTTTCTTCAGTTCCTGGCTCACCATGATCTTTTGGGGCATAATAGCTCCAGACGTGGGTGTGCAGACCATTAGCTACAAGAAGGCCATGGTCGTGACCATTGCCCTGTGGCTGATTATGGCCCCCCTGGCCTCCGCCATAGCCCAGCGCCCGCCCTGGGTCTCCTTCGGCATGTGGCGAGGCCGCCGCTCGCGCGGGCCACACCCACAGGACGGCAGCGAAGGCCCCACCGTTATCGAAGGCGAGACCAGATAACACTAGGAGGAATGGCGATGGCGAACGTTGATAGCCTACTAACCCAGGTCGACAAGAGCTTCGACGATCTGGTGGCTCTGCACAAAGGCCTGGTGCGGATACACTCCGTCAACACCGGCGTCATGCCCACCGGCAACGAGACCCCCGTCGCCGACTACGCCCGCCAGTGGCTTAAGCGCGAGGGCATCGACAGCGAGATCATTGAGTCCGCCCCGGGCCGAGGCAACCTCATCGCCCGCCTTCCCGGCGCGTCCGGCCAGAACAAGCTCCTGCTTATGTCCCACCTGGACGTCGTGCCTGTCGAGGACGTGTCCAAGTGGAATTACGACCCCTTCGGCGGCGAGATGGATGCAGGCCGCATCTACGGCCGCGGCACCTACGACTGCAAAGGTCTCCTGGCCTCCCACCTCATGGCCCTCCGAGTCCTCAAACGCAGCGGCGTGAAGCTCAGCGACAACATTGTCCTGGCCTCCGGCGCCGACGAGGAAAGCGGCGGACGCTATGGCTTCGGCTGGCTCGCCGAGAACCACCCCGACAAGATAAAGGCCCCCGTGGCCGTCAACGAGGGCGGCGGCACCCACATTAACATCGCCGGCGCGACGACGTACCTCCTGGGTGTCGGCGAGAAGGGACGCCTGGAGGTGAAGCTGACGATTAAGGGCAGCAGCGCCCACGCCTCCATCCCCTGGACCGGCGACAACGCCTTCTACCGCCTCGCCGAGGTCGTCCAGCGCATCCAGAGCTACCAGCCCAAGCGCGACACCTCGGTAGTAGTGTTTAAGCACCTCTCCTCCATGGCTATCGAGGACAGGGCGACGCCCGAGAACGTGGACCGCATCGTCGAAGAGGTGAAAGCCAAGAACCCGCAGCTTAGCTCTACCCTGCGCGCGCTATCGAGAATGACGGTAACGCCGACCATCGTCGCCGGCGGCATCAAGTCCAACAGCGTGCCCGAGAAATGCCAGCTTATATGCGACGTCCGCACCCTGCCTCACCAGGACGACGCCTATGTGAAGAAGGAGCTGGAAAAGCTGCTGCAAGGCGTCCAGGGCGTCGACTTTGAAATCGACTACATGGCCGTGCCCAACAGTTCCCCCTACGACACCGACTTCGCCCGCCGCATCAAGGACGCCACCCGCAAATCTCTAGGCCGCGAGGATCTGAACTGGATACCCTCCATCGCCACCGGCTTCACCGACTCGCGCTTCCTCCGCCCCCTGGGCACCACCACCTACGGCTTCAACGGCACCCACCCCGACGACGACCCCATGTTGGCGCGCATGCACGGCACCAACGAGTCCATCGGCGCCAAAAGCCTCGCCAGCGCCGCCAAGATCACCATAGCCCTCGCGGTAGATATGCTGGGGAAGGGGTAGTCCTGTACAAGGGTACCCCCCTTCCCCACCTTGACCCACCTTTGCCTCCCCCCTATCCTATGGTGGCTGCGTAGGGCTGGGGCCTTCCCTCTGGTCTCTTCCCCCCCTTGAGGGGGAAGATTAAGATAGGGGGTTCTCCCCTCCCTTCTTAATCTCCGTCCTATTAGGAGTCACCCCATGTCCATCGTCAACCACCACATGGCCGCCATCCTGGACACCCTGGAAGGCGAAATGGTCGCCACCGGCTTCGCCTTCACGGAAGGCCCCGTCTACGCCAAAGACGGCTTCCTCTACTTCGTCGACATCCGACGCTCCCGCCAGCTTCGATGGTCCCGCAAGACCGGCACCCAGGTCTATCGAGAGAACACCGGCGAGGGCAACGGCACCACCATCGATAAGCAAGGCCGCTTCGTCATCTGCGAAGGCGGCAACCGCCGCGTCACCCGCCGCGAAGCCGACGGCCAATGGAAGGTCATCGCTGATCGACTCGACGGCAAGCGCCTCAACCGCCCCAACGACGTCGTCATCCACTCCAGCGGCGCCGTCTACTTCACCGACCCCGCCGGCCGCCTCCCCCAGTCTGAACGCGAACTCGACTACGCCGGCGTTCACATGATTAAGCCAGACGGCAAAGTCGCCGTCGCCACCAAAGAATGCGAGTTCCCCAACGGCCTCGCCCTCTCCTCTGACGAAAAAAAGATGTACGTCGCCATTAGCCGCCTGGAGCAGTACTGCGTTGACCACAAGGCCAAAGGCGGCGTCTGCAAGCGGCCCGCCTGCCAGAAAGTCGTCGGCGGCAAAGGCCACTGCGCCAACCAGCTCATCCGGGTTTTCGACGTCGCCCCCGACGGCGCCCTCAAGAACAACCGCGTCTTCGCCGACATGTCCTCCCACGAAGACGGCGTCCCCGACGGCATGAAAGTCGACACCAAAGGCCGCGTCTGGTGCACAGGCGCCGGCGGCTGCTGGGTCTATGGACCTGACGGCAAACTCATCGGCGTCATCAAGCTCCCCGAAGTCCCCGCCAACCTAGCCTTCGGTGGCCCCGACTGGCGTGACCTCTACTTCACCGCCCGCTCCTCCCTCTACTACATGCGCGTCAAAGACCCCGGCGTCCCCGTCTGGAAATAGCCGGGCTTGTCATTCTGAGCGAAGGGCCTATGTACCCATCGCCCGCAGTCGAAGAATCTGTTGTGGCCGCGCCTTGGTCGGCTGCCCATAGGTAATGAGCGTCCAATTTTTCACCTTCTACCCCTTGATGGGGGAGAATAGAAGAGAGGGTGAAACCCCTAGAGGCACGATGCACTTTGCTGTACTCAACCCGACGCCGAAGGTTCCCGTCCCCTATCCAGCCTCGTTGTAGAAGTAGTGCGGCCTCCCCTTCCCCAACTCCCACTTCTCATAAAACCTTTGCACATGCGGCAGCAACTGCTTCGATACCTCCCGACGCTCCTGCTCGTGCGGCGCCAACGGCCTCCCCATATGCGCCTTCAATTCCCTCCACACATCCTCCTTCTTCACCCGCGTCATCTTCCGGCCCTCCATAATCACCTCCCCATCCACTATCGACGTGTCCACGTCCACGCCCCTCGCCCGGTACAGAATCGCGTCGACAATATTCGTGTCCGGGTCTAGGTAAGGCTCCATGATATGCTCCAGGTTCACCAGCACCATGTCCGCCCGCTTCCCCTTCTCCAGCGTCCCCACCTGCGGCGCAAAGAACGTCGCCTTGGCCCCGTTCACCGTCGCCATGTGCAGCACCTGGTGGCTCGACGGCCACGCGGCGGACACCCCCGGCTCTCGATGTATCTTCGACACCAGCCGCATCTCCTGCATCATGTCCTTGTCGTCGTTCAGCCCTGCCTCGTCGATGCCTATGGCCACCATCACGCCCTTGGCGTTCATGCGATTCACCGGCGCCACCCCGCTCTTCAGCCGCAGGTTGGAGCTGGCGTTGTGCGACACCATGGTCCCCGTCGCCGCCATAGTGTCGATGTCCGACTCCGTCACCCACACCCCGTGGGCGCAGGACACCTCCGGCCCCAGCACCCCCACGTCGTTCAGGTGTGCCAGCGGCGTCTTGCCCCACGTCCGCAGGCCATACATCTTCTGGTATATCGACTCCTGTAAGTGTATGTGCAGCCCCGTCCGCCGCCTCGACGCGTACTCCTTCATCCCCTCCAGCATCGAGTCCGAGCACCACTGCACGTTCCCTGGGCTGACAAACACTCGCACCCTCGGGTCTTCCTGAAACTGGCGGTACACGTCGTTCACCACCCCCAGGTACTCCTTCGTCGGCAGGTGCGACACCTTCAGCCGCTGCTCCAGCTTCGACGCCAGTTCCTTGGGCAGCGTCTTCAAAAACGCCTGGTCTTCTTGATAGACAATCTGGTTCTGGTCTCGATGCGAGAAGGAGAAGGCCACCCGCATCCCCGCGTCCTGGTAAGCCTTGATCACCGCCGCCCCGCCCTCCTGAAAGCTCATCCCTGGCATCTTCCGATGCGTCGCGTGGTTGTGCATCACCGTCGTGATGCCAAACTCGACCATCTGGATAGCGCAGTACAGCGTGTCCAGGTACGGGTCCACGTCACGGTTCGCCATTCGCACCGCAATCCACGGCTCCAGCGCCAGATCAAGGTTGCCGAGTTGGAAAGGCGTCAGCCCCACGTGGTGGTGCGCGTTCACCAGCCCCGGAATCACCACCTGTTTCTCGCTCCCCACTACTTTGTCTGCCCGGTGCTTCCTCCTCACCTCCTCAAACTTTCCTACCTCGATAATCTCCCCGTCACGCTGGAATACCGCCCCGTCCTGGATAATCTCGCTGGACTGCCCGTTCAGCGCTTTCGTGACCACATACTTGCCCCTGATAATGGACGATGCCATAAGCCCTCCCGTCGTCAGTCGATGGCCGCAGTATAGCAACGCCGTTGAGTTCACAAAAGCCGCTCCTGGTGAGGGTTAGCCATCCTTCCCTGAGACCAACCTTATCAAAAATTATCGCTCTAAAATGAGCGGTTGACCCGCTGACCAGAATATGTCATTCTTCGATTTAGAGTTTGCGGCTAGATTACTTCTTCTTCCTCCTACGAAGACTACCCTCTGAAGTTCCTCAGTTTCTCGCCGTTTTACGTTCATTAGGACCTCCTGCGTCTTGGCGACAGATAACTAACGTAGCCCCTCGGTTCCTGAGTTTTTAGCGATGAGGAGAATTGCAGCAGCCAGCTATTAGGAGCCTTACCACTTCCTAAACCCTCCGGGTATTTCATTCCTGTGCGGGCTGCTGTCTTCTGAAGACTGCACCACAACTTTGGAGGTGAAATATGGCTCGCTGTACCTGGTTGTTCCTTTCCTCCCTCGGCATCTATCCAAAGCTCCTCCTGGCGGCCGCACCGGCGCCACCCCTGGTTTCAACCCCAACTCTCCCACGCGCAACGCCAAGGTTCGTATGGCCCTTAATCTGGCGATAAACCGCGCTGAAATAAATCAGGTATTCTTTCAGAATGAAGGCTTTCCGCTTGTGGACTACTTCCCGCCCTGGCGCAACGACTTCAAGGATTCCTGGGCGCCTGTCCCCGGTCTTAACGGCAAGACAGGCAAAGAGGGCGGCTGGCCTTACCCCTATGATCCTGCCCGCGCCAAGCAGCTCTTGACCGAGGCCGGCTACCCCAATGGCTTTGACACCGAGCTTTGGGCCACACCTACCAGCGCCGCCGTCCTTGAGCAGGCGGAGATTGTTGAAACTATCAAAAAGTACTGGGAAGCCATCGGTGTCAGGACTAAGCTCACCTTCTTTGATGGCAGCCTCACGGTGAAGGCCAGGCAAGTGGACAGTCACAACTGGACCTTCTTCTCGGCCCCCTCCTTGGACCCGATCTGCGTTGCCCCATCCTTCTCGTGGCATGAAGGAGGGGTTGGCTACATTGAGTACGATGAAGTGTCCACCTTTAAGAAAGCCTGCGACGCCTCCGCTGACTCCCAGGAGAGAATTCGGCTTGCCCACGGCTTCGGCGATTGGTGGATCGCCAACGCCATCAGCGTGCCCTTGGTCTGGGTCTTCAACGACGGCTACGTCAATCCTGCCATAGTAGCGGAATACAAGGTGAATATGGTCCACATGGGCCCCATCAGGTATCACGAGTACACCAAGGCCGTCATGAAGTAACCTTAATCTTACTCTTACAGCGCTTTGGCCGGGCCGTCCCGATTATATCGGGACGGCCCGTTTCACCTCTCTACCCACTGACATCTGCCCCTTTACTTAAGCTTCGCTCTTAGCATACCCTATACCTTTCGCCGCGGATCGCCTCACTCATAAACTTTTCTTCCATGGAGGTAACTTGGAAGGCAACGAATCAGAAATCGAATCCGTGCCTGACTCACGCCTGAAATCCTGATTCGTTCCTCCAAAAAAAGTTTTTTAGCCAAATCCAATAGCCCGGGAGACAGTCCTATATAATTACAACTGCCACGTCCGTGGCTCCCGCCCTGACCGGCAACCTTCTGCTATACTCACCTCGCTATCCACCGAGGTGAGGAGATGCCCGCGACCACAGCCTTCCTCGACGCCAGTATCCTGGACTGCGCCGGCCGCGACCCCTATAAAGGCGTCCTGCTGGTAGAAGGCCGGCGCATCAAGAAACTCGGCTCCGCCAGCCAGGTATTCATACCTCGCGACGCCCGCAAAATAGACCTGGCCGGCAAGACCCTCATGCCCGGCCTCATGGACGCTCACGCCCACGTAGGCCTGGTGGACTACCACGGCAGCATGGAGGCCAAGTACCCGGGCTCGACTTACGCCTTCACTGTCGCCCGTAACATCGCCGACTACCTGGACTCCGGCTTTACCACCATCCGCGACGCGGGCGGCTGCGCCTGGAGCTTCAAAGAGTCCGTGCGCCGCGGTCTCATTCGCGGCCCGCGCATGTTCATCAGCAACGGCTTCATCTCCCAGACGGGCGGCCACGGCGACTCCCGGCCCCATCACCACCTCGGCCCGCCCCAACACGACCACCCCTTGGCCCCTCCGCCCTTCATCGCCGACGGCCCCGACGCTGTGCGCCGCGCCGCCCGGGAGAACCTCCGCCAGGGCGCCGACCAGATCAAGGTCATGGCCGGTGGCGGCGCGGCTTCCCCCACCGACTCCCTGGATGTCCCTCAGTACACCATCGACGAACTGGCCGCGGCGGTCTACGAGGCCAAAGCCGTCCGCAAGTACGTCATGGCCCACGTCTACGTGCCCCAGGGTATCATGAACTGCGCCCAGGCTGGCGTCCTCTCTATCGAGCATGGCAACTTCCTCGATGAGGAGTCGGCGTCGATGATGAAGGAGCGCGGCATGTTCCTGGTGCCGACGCTGGTCATCTACGACCTCATCGCCAAGGCTGGCGCCAAGCTCGGCTCTCCCGCCGCCACTGTTGAGAAGATCAAGCAGGTCAAAGTCGTAGGTTCTCAAAGCATCGAGGTCGCCATAGCCGCTGGAGTAAAAATCGCCTCTGGCTCCGACGTCTTTGGTGCCTACGCAGGCAACCACGCCGCCGAGCTGGAGCTAAAGGCGTCGGTCATGGGTAACATGGGCGCCATCATGGCCTCCACCCGCGTCAACGCTGAGCTCTTCGGCATACTCAACGACACCGGCGCCCTGGAGGCCGGCAAGCTGGCCGACCTTATCGTCGTCCGCGGCGACCCACTGGCGGACATCCGCATCCTTCAGGACTCGTCTCGCGTCCAGCTTGTGATGCTGGAAGGGAACATCGCCAAAGACACCCTAGAAAGTAGCTAGCATTCAGGAGGCTTGTATGGCTGCTCCAACAACCCAATTCCCCAAGGTCGGGGACACAGCCCCCGACTTCACGCTTGACTCCCTCGGTGGCCGTCCTGTCGCCATATCCAGCTACAAAGGCAAGAAGCTCGTCGTCTTCATGTGGGCTTCCTGGTGAATGTGCCGCGAGCAGCTGCCGGTCTGGCAGCAGTTCTACTCTAGGCACAAAGCCCAAGGCGTCGAAGTTTTGTCAGTGGCTGTGGACGTTCAGGGCCCTGAAAAAGCCCGGCCCTTTGCGGATAAGGCCAAGCCCAACTTCCCCACGGTAGTGGACCAGACTAATCTCCTGAGCCGGCTCTTCGGCTTCAAGGCCGTTCCCAACGCCATTTTCATCGACGAGCGTGGTGTCATTCGGTACGCCAAATACGGCGGCTTCGATATCCGCAAGCCTGAGTTCGCTAAAATAGCTGAGCAATGGGCCGCCACAAGCTCTATCGAAGGCGCCTCAGAGAACAAACTGGGCGGCGCGGACCACGCCAAAGCCGTCGCGCTCTTTCAGAAGGGCCAGGAACACTACCGGCAGGGCCGCATGGGCGAAGCACTGACGCTGTGGCGGGAGGCCGTGGCCCTAGATCCTGACAACTATGTCATCCGCAAGCAAGTGTGGGCCGTCGAAAACCCTGATAAGTTCTACGCGGGCGATGTCGACTACGCATGGCAGAGGCAGCAGATGGATAAGGGTCTGTAACGCAAAAGAAGCGCCAGTGGCGCTTCTTGGTCTAGCTGAGGCCTGTAAGCCGGGTTCTGTAGTCCGACGTGTCGGACCGGTGACCATCTCTCTCGACTCCGAGTTGCCTCGAAGCTCTAGCAGCCTACCCGGGGACGGGCCGGGCGCCCTATGTCCCCCTATTTGGCCTTGCTCCGGGTGGGGTTTGACCGCCGCCGCGTCGCCGCGAGCGGCCGTGAGCTCTTACCTCACGTTTTCAACCTTACCCGCCTGAGGCGGGCGGTGCCGTTTCTGTGTCACTTTCCGTGCCCCGACAGCTTCGAGGCCCTGGGCGTTACCCAGCACCCTGCCCGGTGGAGTCCGGACTTTCCTCCCCGATGTTATCGGGGCGGTCACCCGGCCCCAGCTATCCTACCCCATTTTATCACGAACGTAACTATGATAAGCATAGAGGATTGTTAGACGAGGCTTACCTATGGCGAAGGCACGCTTAATCCAGTTATTGATGGCGCTCGGGTCTATCTAGCCCTATCTGGTCCTCCCTCTTCTCCTACTGCAAAGAGCTCCGCTACCTTTAAGCATATATCGCGGAGTCCGATGCAATCGGACCTGTCCCGAGTATCCCCCGAGGGAAAGGGGCCAGGGGATGGTATCCCGATTAGAGAAAGATTTGCTTTTCCAGATAAAGCCTAGACTACAAGGTGCCTTATGGAGGCGCGTACAGTATCCTTCCACAGTTGTTGCACAGAGCAGGCTCCCGTCCCGCCCTGGCCCTTTGCAGCACATGCGTAGGCTGCACCACATGGCACGTCCGGCACATTCCCCGCTCTACCTCAGACACCGCCTGACCGCTCTTGGAAATCAACAGCCGCTGGTAAAGCTGCATCTCTTTGGCCCCGACCTGCCGGGTAAGCTCCTGCCGCTTGGACTTCAACTCGGTTAACTCGCCCTGGCGCTCCCACCTCTCCTGGCCTATCCGTCCCTGTTCCCCCTGCCATTCCGACTCTGCCCGCTGAAGGTCTCCTTCCGTCTCTTGGACCTTCTTCTGCGCCTCTTCAACGGAGCCAATGGTCTCCAGCAGCTTTTCTTCGATGGTCTGAAGTTGCGCCTTCAATGATTTCGATTCGTTGTCCATATCCTGAAGCTCTCGAGGGCTTTTGACGCTGCCGCCGTAAAGCTTGGCTTCCAGCTCCTGTATCTTACCGCGCATTGAATCTGCGGCTAGGTCTGTATCCTTATGCTGCGTTCTCAAGTCCTTGAGAGCAGCCTGCGCCTGGGACGCCGCACTTTCCCAGGACTTCAAGGGGTTCCGGTTGCCCAGCGCGGATTCGATAGCGGCCAGCCGCTTCGTCGCTTGCGAGATTCGGGTATCGAGGCCTTGCAGTTCGTGGAGCAGTTGTGTGGTTGTCATGCCTGTATGGCGATTGTAACACCGTCCCAATTCATAAGAAAGCGGGACACAGCAGTGATGTTGCAGTGACAATGCCGCATGGTATTAAGGCTGTTCTTGGCACTATACTATTAGGCGTCCACCCGGGAGCTTTCCAACATGAAAGGTTGGGACTAAAATTTCCATGGAACGTGTTGCTCTTCAACATTTCTAATTGCTGGATGGTTTAGTGATAAAATCCCGATAAGCACCAGCCATGTTACGGATTTATAACACTTTACATAAGCGGCTAGAGGAGATAGAGACCCTGGAACCAGGTGCGGCCAGGATGTACACCTGCGGTCCCACCGTCTACCGCTACGCCCACATCGGCAACCTCCGCTCCTATCTGATGGCCGACTGGATCAAACGCGCCCTCAGGACGCAGGGTTTGAAGGTTACACACGTCAAGAATATCACCGACGTTGGGCATATGCGCCAGGAGCAGTTGGAGCGGGGTGGCGACAAGGTTATCCTAGCGGCGCTGGCGGAAGGGAAGACCCCTCAACAGATTGCGGACTTCTACACCCAGGCGTTTCTACAAGATGAGGCCAAATTAAATATCTTGCCAGCTGACCACTTGCCGCGCGCCACCGCGCATGTCGCAGATATGCAAGACATCATCGGCCGGCTTCTGAAGAATGGTTACGCCTATAAGACCGGCGACAACATCTATTTCAGCGTCGCCGGGTGTTCCTCATACGGGCAGTTGTCGGGCAATACGGGCCGGGACTTGTTGGAAGGCGTAAGGGCTGAGGCGGACCCCGCCAAACGGGACCCCCGGGACTTCACCCTCTGGAAACGCGCCGAACCGGGCAGGGCCATGAAATGGGATAGTCCCTGGGGTGAGGGTTTTCCGGGATGGCATATCGAATGCTCCGCCATGTCGGTGAAGTATCTAGGCGAGGAGCAGGACATACATACCGGTGGCGTGGATAACATCTTCCCTCACCACGAGGATGAGATAGCGCAGAGCGAAGCCGCCTTCGGCAAGCGGTACGTAAAATACTGGGTGCACGGTCAGCATCTTCTGGCCGACGGCGTCAAGATGGCCAAGTCCGCGGGCAACGAGTTTACTCTGGCTGACTTAGAAACGCGAGGCTTTGATCCCCTGGCTTTTAGGTACCTATGCCTGACTGTCAAATACCGCCACCGTCTTAACTTCACCTTCTCCGCGCTCAAAGCCGCTCAGCGCGCCCTCATCAGGCTGCAAGACCTGGCATGGACCTGGCGACACGAGCCTTCGAGCAACGGACATCGCGGTGCCAGCTTGAAGCAATGGCGAGGGCGGTTTATTGAAGCTGTTGAGGATGACTTGAATTTGCCTAAGGCCCTCTCGACGATTTGGGACTTGAGCCGCTCTAGGCTGTCCGCTGCTGCAAAACTGGAGTTAATGCTGGAATTCGACGCTGTATTGGGCCTGGGTCTCCAGTGGGCGCCGTCCGGCTATGATCTGCCGCCGGACGCAACGTCCAGCCTTAAAACGCGGGAGGGTCATCGCCAAAAGTCCCAGTTCACCGAAGCTGACAAGATACGCCGGGTTCTGGCGGCACAAGGATACCAGGTTAGAGACACCGGCGACGGCACCCTGGCCCGGCCCAAGACAGCCTTCGAGATGCAGGCGGAGAGGTGGCCCTCCGTATCCTCCGCCAGCGAGGTGCCATCCCTGGTGGAGACCCCTTCAACCCTGGACTACTCGGTTGTCATCGCGGCGTGTAACTACCTGTCGGACCTGCAGCGGTGCGCCGGCAGCGTGCTGCGCTGGTGCGGCGGCGGTTCCATGGAGCTGGTCATCGTTGATAACGGCTCCACCGACGGCACCTCCCAGTGGGTGGAGGAGCTGAAGGCTCGGGACGCCAGGGTGAAAGTAGTCCACTCTGATCACGTTCTGGGGGACGCTCAGGCAAAGAATATTGGACTCAAGACCAGTCAGGGAAGGATAGTAGCGTTGCTGGACACGTCGGTAGAGCTGGTGAGTAATCCCATGCCGCAATGGGAGGAACTTTTATCAGACCCCAAGGTGGGAATGGCAGGCCCCTGGGGACTCCGATCCCAGGACCTGCACCATTTCCATGAAGAAGTGACGTCCGGCGTTGCCGACGTGATGCAAGGCTACGCTCTGGCCTTCCGCCGCGAACTTCTATCGGAGGTCGGTCTGATGCGGGAGTGCTTCCGGTTCTACCGCAACTTAGACCTTGATTTCAGCTTTCAGTTCCGGGACCGCGGGTATTGCGTCTTGGCCGACGGGAGCCTTCCCATGGTGCGCCACGAGCACCGTCAGTGGAGCGCCTTGGGAGAGGAGGAGCGCAACCAGCTCAGCCGCAAGAACTTTCGCCACTTCTTTCGCCGGTGGGGCCAGCGCCTGGACCTGCTGGTGGCGCCCAAGGCCTGAAGATCATGTCAGGTAACTTTCGGTATGCGTCCTCTTCAGTCAAGCGGACCAAAGGTAAGTCAGCCACAAAGTCGAGAGGGAAGTCGTCAGACAAGAAGCCTTATGCCATAGATGCTAAGTGGAACGCTGACGCGGTGAAAGCCTTGCGTGTACATCTAGGCCTCACTCAGCAGGAAATGGCTGACCATCTGGGGACAAGGCAGCAGACTATTAGCGAATGGGAAAGGGGCCTCTACACGCCCCGCGGCGCTTCCAAGACCCTCCTGCGCCTGGTGGCGGAGCGATCTAACTTCCCCTACGTCGCTGGTCTAGAAGACAAGTAGTCTATAGACCTTCCGTCCTTCCTTGCGGTCAGGGTGTGCGTCCGTTGATTGTTTACACGGTAACGTGTAAGATTCTTACATGAGAGACGTGTACAAGGAGCAGGCCGCCGGGCAGATGGAGGGGTCTTCATCCCCAGCGTCCGCCCTGCAGCCTTATGTCTCTGAAGCCTTGCTGTCCAGGCTGTGGCAAGAAAGAGCGGCTAGGCACAACCATTTTGTCACCAGCCGGGGCCACAAGATAAAAGTTCTCTACCCGGGCCGGCACAACAGGTCATCAGGTCCGGACTTTAAGGACGCGCTTTTCTATCAGGAAGGGTTAGGCTTGGTCAGGGGGGGACGTGGAGCTGCATCTATCCATACGGGACTGGGCGGCTCACGGCCACCATAAGGACTGTAATTACAACAGCGTGACACTCCATGCGGTGGCGGGCACGGCGGATAAGGAAGCGTCTCTGAGGAGCGGCATGGAGGCGCCGGCCATCTCCCTGGCCCCGCTTATGGAGGCGCAGGCGACCTGCCGCAATCCAGGGCAAGACGCGCTGTATAAGCTCCTCTCAGAGCAGGGTTATCAGAAACCTTCATCCCGCGGCGAGGCCCTAAGGCTGCTGGAACGGTCGGGGACTGACCGCTTCCTGGGGAAAAGCAGATGGTATCAGCGTCAGACACGGGATCAACCAGCCGAAGAAGTGGTCTACCAGGGGTTAATGGAGGCCGCCGGCTATAGCGAGAATCGAGGAGGGTTCTCGCGTTTGAGCCAAAAGGCGCCGTACGGACACCTTTCGCGCTTGGCTGAAACCTCTTCAAGGACAGGCCTTGCAACAGTCGAGCAATATCTCCTGGCCGCGGCAGGCTTTGGTAGGCCCAGTCCACACTCGCAATTTCTTGGTTCGCCAATGTCGTCAACCTCCTGGCGGCTTTTTAGGGTGCGTCCTAGCAATAATCCGCGCCGCCGCATACGCGGGATGGCGTCTTTGATCGTTCGCTATAGAGATGGCATGATTACGGGGCTGATGCGGCTTGTCCTTCAAGAGAGCGGGAAGACCTTGGAGAAGGGGCTGATGGTAGATGACCCCGGCGGCGGACCCGCCCTCATCGGCCACAGCCGCGCCTCAGACATGGCTATAAACGTGGTGCTGCCTTTCTTGCATGGCTGGGGTTCGGAGACTGATAACAAAAGCCTTCAGGGTGCCGCGCTAAATCTCTTCCAGGGCTGGCCCTCGCTGCAGATTAACAGCGCCATCAGCAGCGCAGAGGAGGCCCTCTTTCCGGAGAGGTGGCTTCCGCTGGCCCGCGGGGCCCGCGGGCAGCAGGGTGTCCTGCATCTGCAGCGCCTCTTAAGAGGCGAGAAGGCGGAAGCCGTAGATTTGAGCCGTGTGTGATATTATGGGTGTAAATCTGTTCAGCCCTTGAGATGCCTGAATAATGACAACCAACGCTAACCGCATCCGTCAGGTGACCCTTCTGGCCGGCGAGAAGACCCTCGCGATTCTGGATCCCAAGGACGGCCTGATTCCGAAGGCTTCCGAAAGGGGCGGCCTTCTCGTACTGACCAGCCGCCGCTTAGTCACGTTTACAGAGCTTGAGGGACGTAAGGAGACCCGGACCATTCCGCTGGAAAAGGTGGAAGATGTCTGCATCCGAACCAGCAAGCCCAGCACTAAGCCCCTTCTGCAAGGCGCCAGCCTGCTTCTGGCGGCCTTTATCGTCGCGTTCGTGCTGTCGGCCATGACTGACCAGCCGAACGAAGTGGCTATCCTGCTGGGGCTGGCTATTGCGCTGCTTGGCGTCCTATTTATCGGCCGGTACTTTGCCTGGGAGCAGGGGGGCGAGCTTACGGTTTCTTTAGGCCCTCGGGATGTATCATTTTCCCTGGAGACCGAGAGATCTATTGAGCAGTCCTATGAGGTGGTTAACGGCATTAACAGGGCCAGGGCCGGCGAGCCGGTCCTTGAAGCAGAGGAGAGTCCAGAGGTTAACGTAGAACTCTTCTCCGGCATGGCCGCGGACTCAGACGACCAGCCATTGGCGCCCGTTCCAACTGAGCCATCGATGCGCGCCAATGAGCCGACGCCTAGCCAATCGACAGAGCGGGATCCACGTCCAAGCCCAGATGGTCCTCTCGGCCCCGGCTCAGTTGAAAGTAGCCGCACGCCCCAACCATAGCCCCGTTGTCCGTACAGAGGACAGGCGAAGGTATCAGCACGGGCAGGCTGGCGCGGCTTCTGAAGACCTCCCTGAGCATGGCGTTGGCCGTGACCCCGCCTCCCAGCACCACGCCTCTGGCTTTATACTCCGCGGCGGCTTCAAGGGTCTTGGTAACAATGACGTCCACCACCGACTCCTGGAAGGCTGCCGCCAGGCTGCGGACCAGTTCCTTGCGCAGCCCTTCGTCCATGTCCTGAGGAGGATAGAGTTTCTGGGACTGGGCCTGGTGAAGCAGGGCGGTTTTCAGGCCGCTGAAGCTGAAGTCGTGGGTGTCTTTTAGCCATGCGCGGGGCAGTTTTAGGTTTGGCTGGCTGCCCTGGGCGGCTTTTTGTATTTCCGGACCGCCGGGGAAACCCAGGCCCAGGATTCGGGCCGCCTTATCGAAGCCTTCGCCGGCGGCGTCATCGCGGGTGCGTCCCAGGAGCCGGTACTGGCCGTGGCCGCTCATCAGCACCAGGTCTGTGTGGCCTCCCGAGGCGATGAGGCATAGAAGGGGAAAGCCCGGATCAAGATCAGGCTTTTCCTTCTCCAGCCAGGCGGCGTAGATGTGGCCCTCCAGATGATTTATTCCTACCATTGGGACGTTTAACCCCAGGGCCATACTTTTTGCCAGATTCACGCCTATAAGCAAGGACCCGGCTAGTCCGGGGCCGTGGGTTACGGCGATGGCGTCTATGTCCTCCAAGGAGAGATGCGCTTTCGACAGGGCCTCTTTAACCACGGGCATGGCCTGCAGCACGTGCTGCCGAGAAGCGACCTCCGGCACCACGCCGCCGAATCGCCTATGGATGTCGACCTGGGAGGAGATGACGTTGGACACAAGCCGGCGGCCGTCTTCCACCACAGCAACCGCGGTCTCGTCGCAAGAAGTTTCGATGCCAAGAATCTTCATAGCACCAGTATAAGCAGAACTCGTGCCTTAACTGAAGGGCCTGATGTCACCGCTGGTTAACTTTGCAGCCCCTTGCGTCCTCTGTTATCATCGGCTCAAAGGGAGGTTATCTGGATATGGAGGAGAGCGATTATCTAAAGCTAGGCCTATTCATACTCTGCGTAGTCCTTTCCTCTTTCTTTTCCACCTCCGAGACCTCCTTTATTTCTCTGCAAAAGGTGCGCCTGGTACATCTAGCCAGGACAGGCGCCCCCGGGGCTAAGCGGGTGCTTCATATGGCTGAGAGACCGGAGCGGCTTCTAGCCACAGTACTGACGGGCAACAACCTGGCAAACACAGCAGCCGCCGCTCTGGGGACAGCCATTGCCATATCTCTTTTAGGGAACACCGGCTCCGCAGTTATCATAGCTACTGTCATAGTGACCGTGGTGCTTTTGATTTTTGCTGAAGCCCTACCCAAAACCCTGGCCACGCGGCGCGCCGAGAAGATGGCTTTTCTTCTAGTGCGTCCCCTGCAACTGGTCGAGTGGGTTTTGCTTCCGGCGGTATGGCTTCTTGACTGGGCTGTTTCCGCCATAGCCCGCCTCTTTGGCACCCACGCCCGGGCTACCATGGTTACAGAGCAGGAGATACGCAGCCTGATATATGCGGGGAAGGAAGCCGGCTCTATGGAGGCTACCGAGGCGGAGATGCTGGAGAAGGTTTTCCATTTTGGAGACCGGCAAGTGTACGAGATTATGACGCCCAGGCCGGAGATTGTCTGGGTAGAAGACCAGAACACCCTTCAGGAGTTCCTGGCACTTTACGGGCAGAACCAGCACACTCGCTTTCCGGTGTTTCGATATAGCGTGGACAACGTGGTGGGGACGCTTTCCGCCAAGGACGTTTTGAAGGCTATGAGCGAGGGTGTGTTGAGGCCTCAGGACCGGGTGTCCAGCCTGTCGCGCCCCGCGTTCTTTGTGCCCGAAACCAAGGGCGTGGGAGTCCTGTTCACGGAGATGCGGGAGCGCGGCGAGTCTATGGCTATCATCGCGGACGAGTTTGGCGGCGTGGCGGGGATTGTGACCATAAAACAGCTCATGGAGGTTATAGTGGGGCCGGTGGGGGAGGAGGGGCAGCCTCTGGAGGAGCAGTTTGAGGCTATCAACGAGAACACCTATCTCATCGATGCGTCCATGAGCATCGAGGCGGCCAACCAGCTCCTGTCGATCAACCTGCCGGAGGGCGATTACCAGACAGTGGCGGGCCTGCTGCTGGAGCGGCTAGGCCGCATCCCTTCCCAGAGTGACTACCTGGACTACGCCGACCTGCGGATCACGGTGAAGGCCATGGACGGCCTGAAGATAGACGAGGTGGAAGTGCAGAAGCGGGCCAGGGTGGCGGGCGGGAGGGTTGGGTGAGGCTGGTTCTGGTCCGACATGGGGAGTCGGTGTGGAACAGGGACGGACGATTTCAGGGTCAGTGCGCCGCCGAACTCAGCTCCCTGGGTTTAGAGCAGGCGCAGGACGTGGCGGCGGCGTTCAAGAACCTCTGCCCCAACGTCCTGCACTCCAGTCCCTTGAAGCGGACTATGCAGATGGCGCAGGCTATCAGCGAGGCGTGCGGCCTCCCTATTATGAAGGAGGACGGGCTTCAAGAGATGAACCTAGGACACATTGATGGGTTGACGGGCGTTGAGCTTAAGGAGCAGTACCCGGAACTCTACAAACAGTGGCGAGAGGACCCTTCGCGGGTGGCGATGCCGGGGGGCGAGTCGCTGGGGGAGTTGCAGGAGCGGGCGTGGAGAGCCATCGAGACCATAAGACGTGCCGGAGCGGACTTGGGCAGTGATGGGCTGGCGGCGGTAGTGTGCCATAACTTCGCCATCATTACTATCATGTGCAGGCTGCTGGGGATGCCTCTTTCTAATTTTCATCGGATCCGTATAGCGCTGGGGTCGCTGAACACGATTGAATGGGACGACAGGGGTTGGAGGCTTTTGGGGCTGAACGAGGTGTACCATCTGCGGTCGGGGCGAACCTACGGAAGTTAGGCTGTGAAGACGACGGCCAGGCTGAAGGCCGAGGTGCGCCGCGCCCTGGGCCGGCGCCAATTCCGCGGAGCCAAGCTGGTGGTGGCGGTGTCCGGCGGCCCTGACTCCATGGCACTCCTGCACTGCCTGCGTATGCTCCAGGATGAGCAAGGTTTGAAGCTGTACACAGCCCATCTGGACCATGACTTTAGAGGTCGTGAAGCCCATGAGGACGCAGAGTTTGTAGCCAGGGAAGCCAAGAAGGCGGGGCTGCCTGCGATGGTGGAGGAGGCGGATACCTTTGCCCACCAGCGCCGGTACCGGATATCCTCTTTTGAGGAGGCGGCGCGGGAGGTGCGGTACGACTGGCTGGCGTTGGCAGCGCAGAGGGTGGGGGCCGATGCGGTGGCCCTGGGGCACACTTCCGACGATCAAGCCGAGACTATCTTGATGCACATTCTGAGGGGCGCAGGCTTGGAGGGCTTGCAGGGGATGGAGGAATTGGGCCGGTGGGAAAGTCCTAGAGGGGGGCCGCCAGCGACGCTTTTCAGGCCGCTGCTCAAGATCACGAAAAAAGAGACAGCCCTGTTTTGCGAAGAGAACGGCATTCCCTATCGTGTGGACACGAGCAACAGAATGGAGCGGTTCACTCGAAACAGGGTACGGCACCATCTTATGCCGCTGTTGTCCAAGAAGTATAACCCGAGAGTTAGAGAGGCGCTGGTGAGGCTGGGGGAGACGGTGGGTCTGGCGCAAGGATACATTGATGACGAATTGGATAGAGTATGGGGGAGGATTGCGCGTAAAGGCAAGGGCAAGATGTCACTATCGAGAAAGGGGTTAGGGAGGCTCCACCCATTCTTGCAGCAGTCAGCGCTGCGGCGGGCGTACAGTGAGGTCAGCGGGAGCCTGCGACGGCTGCACCATAGGCATGTGGAGGCGATGGCAAAGGCGCTGGGAGAGAGCGGGAGGAAGGCGCTGAACCTGCCGAAGGAAGTGCTTTTTACTGTTGAGGGCGACAGAGTGGTCCTTGGGGTTGGGCCAGCGGCTGACCCTACCAGTCCGCCCCTTCTGGGCGAGCATCAGTTGGAGGCCCCAGGTGAGACGAGGGTGCCTGGGTGGGTAGTATCTGTACAGCATGTGAAAGATGGGAGTAAGGAGGACAGAAGCAGACGGTGGGTGGGGCTGCTGGATGCCGACGCGGCGGGGGAGAGGCTGTGCGTGCGAGGATGGAGGCCGGGGGACAGGTTCCAGCCGCTGGGAATGAAGGGCTATAAGAAGCTCCAGGACTTCTTTGTTGATGTTAAGACGCCTGAGAAGGAGCGCCGGAGGGTGCCGCTGCTGGTGTCGGAGAGGGGGATATTGTGGGTGGTGGGGCATAGGATAAGCGAGGCGGCGAAGGTGACGGAGGAGACCGGAAGGGTGATGCGGGTGGAGTTCCGGAGGAGCAGGCGCTAGGTCTTTGGAGTTTCCTGGGCGAGGGTGTCGGATGTTCTGGGGATGCCGCCGAATCGCAGGCGAAGGAGACCTTTGATGTCCTCCCAGGCGGTCTTTACCACCTTCACGCGGCTGTCCGGGTCGTCAACCCACTCGACGGGGACTTCTTTGATCTTAAAGCCGCGTTTGCTGGCGATGATGAGGAGTTCGGTGTCAAAGAACCAGTGGTTATTCTGGATGAGGGGGACCAAGGCGCGGGCGGCGCGCCGGGAGACCATTTTGAAGCCACACTGGGCGTCGTTGAAGGGGACGAAGAACATAGCCTTGATCATGACGTTGTAGCATCGAGAAATAACTTCGCGCTTGAGGGACCGGGTGACCTTGGAGCCGCGCTGGAGGCGACTTCCGATGGCTACGTCATAGCCTTCCTGAAGGGCGCGGAGCATTTTGGGGAAGGCCTCCAGTCGAGTCGAGAGGTCCACGTCCATGTAGCTGAGAAAGTCGGCGTTGCTGGCGAGCCAGGCGGTGCGAAGTGCCAGGCCGCGGCCTCGCTGTGGGATGTAGAGGTAGGAGACGCCCGGGATGGCGCGGGCCAGCTTCTCACTGACGGGGCGGGTGCCGTCGGTGGAGCCGTTGTCGGCGACGATGATGCGCCAGTCATACCCTGAGAGGTCTTTGCGGCAAAACTCGGACAGCGTGTTGATGCTCCAGCGGAGCTGCTGCTCCTCGTTAAGGACGGGAATGACGATGTCTACAGATGGCATAGGGCCTTAGATAGATTGTACCGAAGGCAGGCCCCTGGGTAAACGGAGGGGTTTTTGCCTGGGAAATTATTCGTTTCGTGGGCGGGTGAAACGAATCTCAGGCGGCGGTAAGGGGCGGGGAGGTTGTTTCTCCAAAATGGGAGTGTTTTTGTGCCTAAAGTACCCAAAAACAACTGGAACATCCTACCTCTGTATTGATTCGTTTTATCGATTTCAACAATTTCTCAGGAAAAAGATTTTTTAGGAGAACGAATCAAGATGCCAGGCGTGAGCCAGATACAGAATCGTTTTCTAAATTAATCTCTTCCTAGGCACCTCCGCGAGAGAAGTCCGCCGGTGAGCTGATTCGTAAGCAGAGGTAAAGGATATGGTAAAGCGGAGGCTTAAATCAATGAGCAAATGTCACTCGGCAGAGGCCTATAATTGGTATTGCAGCCAGGAGCAGACCTGTGGGATGACGGAGGAGAGGGCGCGGCGGTTGAGGACGAGGCCCCAGTGGGAGGCGCCCGGAACGCTGAGGCGGTCGGCTTTGAGCCAGAGGTTGTCGTAAAGATGCGACGGCCAGGCGGTGTCTTTTTCGCCGTTGACGATGAGGAGGGGGCAAGGGAGGGACTGGATGACGATGCCGCGTTTGCGTTCGTCGCGGGCGTGACGGGACTCTTTGGCGAGGGAGGCAAGGGCGATACGGCGCTCCTCCAGGTCCAGGTCGGGCATGGCGGGTTGATCATGAGGGTCCGATGAGGTAATGCCGTATTCCACGGAAGTGAACTCGCCGGTGCGGAGGGGAATGGATAAGTCAATGCGCTGGGTGGGAAGGCTGGGGGCAAGAGCGACGCAGGCGGAGGCGTGGCCCCGGGCGGCGGCCATCATCGCCACCAGGCCGCCCATGCTCCAGCCTATGAGGACCGATTTAGTAGGGAGCTCAGACACATAGGCAGAGACGTCGTCGGCGTAGTCGGACATGGTAGTGTGGGAGAGGTCGAAATTGGAGACGGGGGTATGGCCCCGGAGGTCGAGGGCGTGGATGGGCCAGCCCTGGGAGGCGAGGCAGCGGCGCCAGCACTTCCAGACGCCGGAGGAGTTGGCGGCGCCGTGGATGAAGAGGATGGGAGGTCTCGCCAAGTGATCCGGAATCGTAGGGGTCATGCCGGCAGTTTAAGGGGCGAACAAGCAGCAGTCCAGCTTAAGTAACCCAAAGGGACTATTTCATCATTAGGCTTATGGCGGGATGCAGGGTAGGACTATAGGAGGATAGCGTTGAAATATAGGCGCAGAACTATTAATTGGGATGGACGTGATGGTGGAACTAGGTTATGCCCTTTCCAGCGAAAAACATGACGCCAAGACCTTAGTACGCAACGCCCAGAAGGCGGAAGAGGCAGGGTTCAGCTTCGCGATGGTGTCGGACCATTATCATCCGTGGCTGGACTTGCGGGGGCAGTCGCCGTTTGTGTGGAGCGTCATTGGCGGGATTTCGCAAGTGACCAGCAAATTGAGACTGGGCACCGGCGTGACGTGCCCGACGATGAGGATCCATCCGGCGATCATCGCGCAGGCATCGGCGACGGCGGCGCATATGATGGACGGTCGGTTTTTCCTGGGTGTAGGCTCGGGCGAAAACCTCAATGAACACATCATCGCCAGACGGTGGCCGCCGCCCAGGGTGCGGCTGGCGATGCTTCGAGAGGCCATTGAGGTGATTCGGAAACTGTGGAAGGGCGGAATACAGAGCCATTACGGACAGCACTACACAGTAGAGGACGCGCGGGTATACACGCTGCCCGAGGAGCCGATACAGCTGATGGTTGGGGCCAGCGGGCCGGTATCTGCGAAGCTGGCGGGGGAGATGGCGGACGGGCTGATAGGGACGTCGCCGAAGAAGGAACTGGTGGAAAAGTTCAGCGAGGCGGGCGGCGAGGGAAAGCCTAAGTACGGGCAGATTGCGGTGTGCTGGGGGGAAGATTACGGCGAGGCGGTGGAGACGGCGCGGAAGTGGTGGCCGACGAGCGCTATGGGGTCGGTGGGATCTGACCTGGCGCTGCCGAAGCATTTTGAGCAGGTGGCGCAGCTGGTAGGTAAGGAAGACATGGCGAGGACCGTGGTGTGCGGTCCAGACCCGGAGAAGTATATAAAAGAGATCCGCAAGTACATTGACTCGGGTTTCGAATATATACCAGCACCAGGTGGGGCCAGACCAAGAGGGATTTTTAAAATTCTGGCAAAAGGAAATTCAGCCGGAGTTCAGCAAAGCGGTGGTGAGAAGCGGGAGATAGCTTCTGGCCTGAGGGAGGTCTTTTATGCCAACGACAATTAGCAGGTTGACGGTACAGGAGTTGATGAATCGAGGGTTGCAGATAGTGGAGGTGCTTCCCAAGAGTGAGTACGAGGAGGAGCACCTGCCGGAAGCGATTAATATCCCACTAAAGGAATTGAACGCGGCGAGGGCGTCCGCTCTCAGGAAAGACTTGCCGATAGTGTTCTACTGCAATGACTACCTTTGAGACATGAGCGCGCGGGCCGCGTGGCGGCTGGAGAGCATGGGATTCAAGAACATCTACCGGTACGAAGGCGGGAAAGAGGACTGGAGGGCAGAGGGGCTGCCGACGGAGGGCAGGCAGGCGGGGACGCTGAAGGCGGCGGCTTTTACGCGGAAAGATTTGCCTACGTGCGAGTTGACGGACAGTGTTAATGCCGCGAAGCAGAGGATGGAAGGGTCTGGGCACGAGTTCTGTGTGGTGGTTAACCCGCAGAGCGTGGTCATAGGGCGGGTGAGGAAGAAAGCGTTGGAAGAGGCCCGAGACGGCAATATAGAAGATGTGATGGAAGAGGGGCCGACGACGATCAGGCCTGGGGAAGACCTGATAGGAATCACGAATCGGATGCAGGACGCGCGGGCAGGCAACGTGCTAGTGACAACGTCGGACGGAGTGCTGCTGGGGGCGCTTTATCGGGAGGATGCGGAGGAGGCGATACACGCCTCCCACGCAGGGGTGAGGGTGTAGGGAGTCCTAACCTCTTATCTTGTTAGAAGTGTTCGAGCGTGTCTTTAATCGGGATACCATCCCCTTTATCCCCTTTCCCGACTGCATCGGGACTGAGTACAGCCTGCTGGAAGGGGAAGAGAACTAAGGAACCACAACCCCCCTCCTTCGACATACTCAGGACAGCGTCTAGCTTTCCCTTCGCCTTCCAGGCCGAAGGGGGAGTACCAGATGGGCCCCTTCCGCACGCTCAGATAGCCACGGCGGAAGGCGCCGGCGAGTCGTAGGTAGGGTGGCCGGGATGGCCTGGGGCGCCGAACATGGGGCAGCCGAGGCAGGAGCGGGGCTGGCCGCAGGGGGCCGGAGCTTGGGATGAGCGCGAAGAGTTAGAGTCTGTGGAATAAGAGGCGGGTTCTTCTTTCACCATAGCCATCTTCAGTTGTTTGGCCTTCAAGGGTCGGTGGCCGGAGAAGGTGACGAAAGGCCAGGCGCGCTTTCGGACGACGCCCATAGCTTCCAGGTCTCGCCAGGTATCAATGGAGTGGCGGCGGCGGTTCTCCTCGATGCGCTGGGCGGAGGTGGGGCCGATGCCGGGGACTCGAAGGAGCTGGTCGTGGGTGGCGGCGTTGATGTCGAGGGGGAAGGCGTCAACGTTTTCCAGCGCGATGGCAGTCTTGGGGTCCTGGTCCAGGGGGAGGAAGCCCGTCTTGTCGAAGGCGTAGCCGATTTCCTGGTTGGAGAACTTGTAGACTCGCTTGAGCCAGTCGGCCTGATAGAGGCGGTGCTCTCGAATCATGGGCGTGGCGGGATGCTCCTCCAGGGGCGTGTACTTCACGGGCCGGAAGGCGGAGTAGTAGACGCGCTTGAGGTTCCATTGGCCGTAAAGCTGGTCGATGCGGTTGAAGATGTCGCGGTCCGACTCGTCGGCGGCGCCGACGACGAGCTGCGTCGCCTGGCCGACGGTGGCGCCGTAACGCTGCTGGGTCAGCTTATGAATCCAGGACATAGGGGTGAGGATGTCGCGATGGAGATCCTTCATCTTGCTGAGACGCTTCATCATGTCGACGGTGGGGGTCTCAAGGTTGATGGAGAGGCGAGTGCCGAGACGTTGCGCGGCCTCGACCAGATGGTAGTCGGCGCCGGGCATGACCTTCATGTGGATGTAGCCCTTGAAGCCATAGTTGTTGCGAATAGCGTCGACGACCTTGATAAGGCGCTCGGTGGTCTTGGAGCCGCTGCCGGCGATGCCGGAGCTAAGAAAGAGGCCGTCCACGGTGTGGCGCTGGTGGAGGTTGGCGAAGACGCTGACCAGCTCCTCAGTCTTGAAGGCGAACCGTTTGCGGGGGACCCAGTGGCTGTTGGGGCAGTAGTGGCAGTCCATCATACAGAAGTCGGTGAACATGACGCGCATTAGGTTGATGAACTTGCCGTTGGGCATGGCGGCGCGGTAGACGCCGGGGATGGGGTTCTTTTTGACGGAGGAGTAGGGCATTCGGGTCGAGGGGCGCGCGTCCAGGGGGTTGGAGAGGACATCGTCGCCAGCCATGGAGCCGAGGAGGGAGAGTTTTTCGTAGGCGTCCGGGGTGCGATTGATAAGCATAGCAGGCCCCTTTGCGCAGATAATAGAACAGATATTCTATACAAAGGGGCCTGCTGTCAAGGGGCCGCATGACATTAAAAATATGGTTACCCAAATAAAGTGATTGCCTCAAAACTACGGTTACCGAAATCCCAGGGAGGTAGCCGTGAACCGGGAGAGCATTGGCGAGTACGCTCAGCGTCAAAGGGAAAGATATGTGAAGGCCACCAAAAAAGAGAAGGGCAGAATCCTGGATGAGGTGGTAGCTGTGACCGGCTATCACAGGAAGGCGGCGGTGCGGCTGCTGCGTG
>VGZZ01000007.1 GCA_016872285.1 SAR202 cluster bacterium
TCCCTCTCGATGAATGACATGAAATATGGGCTGACCCTGTACCCCTCCTCTGCGTACCGAATCGCCGGCGCCATCACCTCCGCCAGCCCCATCGTCCCCCACCGCTTCAGCGCGGCGCACCACCCCTTCAGGTTCCCCGGCACCCCCACCGACAGGTACCCCACCTTGTTCGCCATCCCCACCGTCTCCATTGGCCCAGCCTTGTCGTCCGTCGTAAACATTCTGGACAACGCCTTCTTCGGCGACACCGCGTAATGGTCTATCGAGTACACCTGCTTCGACGATACCTGATAATAGACCGTAAATCCCGCCCCAAAAATCCCCGTCGACGACGGCTCCGTCACCGCCTGCGCAAAGGCCGTCGCCACCGCCGCATCCACCGCGTTCCCTCCCCTCGCTAGCACCTCCACCCCCGCCAGCGATGCCAGCGCGCTGTTAGACGCCACCACCCCCCGGCTCCCCACCACCTCCCTCTTCTGGCACTTGAACCCGAAGCCAGGTTTACTCCCTATCTCATCATGCTTCGCCATATTAGGTCTCCTCTATTACTTGTCCCCCGCGCCGCAAAGCCACCGACAGGGCCTATGCCGCCCCGATGTGTCGGGGCGGTAGGGTACTACATCCCATCATGTCACCGCCAAAGGATCCCTCTTGGCCTCCCCCCTCGGCGGCCTCACCGTCAAAATCAGCGCCCCGCACACCAGCACCATCACCCCCATCGCCAGGAACG
The DNA here is from genome assembly GCA_016872285.1 of SAR202 cluster bacterium. NCBI lineage: Bacteria > Bacillati > Chloroflexota > Dehalococcoidia > SAR202 cluster bacterium. Next base: position 731 of record VGZZ01000007.1, read on the forward strand.
GTATGGTGTACGACCCTCGCAAGTCATACATCAGTCCCGCCAAAAGCGGCATCGCGACGCTCCCCGCGTTCATCGGAATCATCGATATTCCCAAAATCGTCCCGAAGGACTTTCGCCCGAAATACTCCCCTCGAATCGTCGTCGCCGCCGGCGCCCGGCCCCCGTGCGCCGCCCCCTGCAGCACCGCAAATACCATCGCCATCATCAGGCTGTCCACCATCAGCAGGAACAGTACCGCCAGTCCCTGCATAATCATGAACCCGAATATCACGTACCGCTTATCGACTCGGTCTCCCAGCCACCCGCCCACCACCTGAAAACACGCCGCCACCGACGTCATCACCAGCACCACCATCCCCGCCAGCGGCAGCGACATCCCCTGGTCGTGCAAATGCGGCACCAGGTGCAGCGCCAGCGTCGTCACCATTATCCCCGTCCCCGCGTGCGACAGCGCGATGCCCCAGAACGCCCACGTACGCATCGCCTCCCGCGCCGTCATCTCCGGAGCTGATGACACCGCCATCACACTCGTATCCGTCTTCGGTGCCTCCGAGTCTCCATCCGGCCTCAGCCCCATCCGCTCCGGTCTGTCCCGCACCAGCATCGCCACCGGCAGCGCCAGCATCAGCACAAACACGCCGATTCCTCCCGCCACCCATCGCCACCCGTGAGTAACAATTCCCCACGCTATCAGCGGCACCAGCGCTCCTCCCACCGACCCTCCCAGCATTACTACCGCCATCGCTCTGCTTCGGTTCCTCGCGAACCAATGATTGATCATCGTGGCGATGGGCACGTACCCGCCCAGCCCCGCGCCGCTGGTAATGACAACGTAGACAAAATAAAACGGCACCGGATGGCTCACCGTCGTGAACAGCAAAAACCCGACGCCGCAAATCAGCAGCCCCGTCGTCAGCGTCCGCCGTGACCCCATCCGGTCCGCCAGCACGCCCTCGAAAGGCCCCATCAGCGCCCCTTCCGCCCGCGCTATGGAAAATGCCCCCGAAAGCAGCGTCCGGCTCCACCCAAAGTCCTCCTCCAGCGCCACCAGGAACGTCCCCGTCGACTGCCACGTCACCGCCGATATAAACGTCATGCTCAGCGCCCCGGCCGCCGCCACCCACCACCCATAAAACACCTTCCGCGACGTCTTGGCCCGTTTGCCTACCGCCGCCTCACTCCTAGCCATGTTTTCCTGTTTCGCTCATTAATACGCTCTAGTGCACTCGCAATTTGATATCGGCCAACGTGTTATATGCTGCCCATTTCGTCTAGCCGACTACATCTTACTGAAGCCTCCATATCTGGTTCCTCTCCCTTGACGGGAGAGGATTATTGAACACCTTAAGTCATATTAAATTTGAAATCCCGATGCTAATCGGGAAGGTGAGGGTGAAACCCTAGCTCCACGCTCCGTCCGCCAGGCTCAACTACACCTCTCATGGCTTCTCTTTCCTTCTCAAGCTTCCCGCGGAGAAAGCTAAATGATGGGGTCTTCCCTAACTGTGACACCCCCTCGCCGCTATATCCCACACCGCCTCCACCCTACCATCCCTCACCGCCACAAACCGATCCCATCGATTCACCATAATATCCTGCTGCCCCGGCACCAGCATAAACTTCTCCCCCACTCTCATCCTTGCACCCTCCGACAGCCTCAAAATCGTATGCTCCGCATGTAATGACTCTACCTCTACCCCTTTCCTTCCATCTACCGTCGGCAACCCGCGAGGCGTCCCCACCGCCTTTATCCCCACGTCCCCAATCGCGCGCCCCGGCCGGTTCGCGCTGATCACTGTCCCCAAAATCTTCGCCGCCGGCCTGAAGTCCGACATGTACCCGTAGTACCCCTCCATCAGCAGATACGTCCCTCCCTGCACCTCTGTCACACCTGGTATCTCCCCCGCTACGTCGTAGCTCCACGTCTCCCCCGTCGATACCACCTCCACCGGCAACCCATCCCTCTCTATCGCCGCCTTCAAATCCAAGACCTTGTGCATAATCCGACGCCCCCCCAGCACCCTCGTCTCCCGGTCAGAAGTCGGCGGTATGCTCTGATGGCTCATGATGCCCTTGAACCGAAGCCCCGGCAGCGACGCGATTTCCCTCGCCAGCCTCACTCCCTCCTCGATGCTCCTCACACCGCACCGTCCCATCTGCGTATCCACCTCCACTAGCACACCGACCTCCACCGCCTCCGACGCCATGGCCTCCGACAGCTCGCGAGCGTTCCGTTCGTCGTCGCACCCCACCGACATCTCCGCCACCCTCGCCAGCGCCGCCAGCCGCCGAATCTTGTCCTTCGACACCACCTGGTTCGCAATCAATATATCGTCGATGCCGCTGGCCACCATCACCTCCGCCTCCGACACCTTGGCGGCGCACACTCCGCCCACCGTGCCGCCCATCCTAATCTGCATGTGCGCCAGCACCGGCGTCTTATGGTTCTTCACATGCGGCCTCAGCTTCGCCTTCTTATCCGAGTAATACCGCGCCATCACCCCCATGTTATGCTCCACCGACTCCATGTCCAGCAGCAAACACGGCGTATCCAGATCCTCCACCGGCGTCCCCACCAACGGCCTCATCGCTTCCATTGCTACCTCTCCCTTACGTCATTTCGAGCGCAGTCGAGAAACCTCAGCGTCCCTGGGACTCCAACGCTACATGCAACTGGCTACGGTTCTTCGGCGTTACATGCCAACCCAACGCACTTCCAGATCTACCTCCCAACCATAACAAAGCTAGCAAAGCAAAAGGTGCAGGACACGTCCTGCTAGTCATATCGACCCCTTGCGCTCACCTCCCACACTCCCACCAACCGGCCATCCTCCACCACATTCACATAGTCATATAGATTCATACAGATCTCGCTGTCATGCGGCGTAAGCCACACCTTTCTCCCCAGGTCCAGCCTCCCGTCATCCCTGCCCTCGATTCCGATAATCCCATGCTCCGCGCTGCAACGCTTCACCGACGCCCCCTTTATTCCCTCCAGCATCGGCAGCCCCTCGTCCGCGCCGATCCCCTTCTGCCCCACATCCACCACCGACACCGACGGCTCCGGGTGGCTGATAACCGTCCCCAGCACCTTCAGCGCCATCTTCAACTGCGGTCGGTATGAGCGATAAAAATTGTCCATCAGCGCATACGATCCCGCCTGCACCTCCGTCACCCCCTCCATCGATCCCGCCACCTCATATCCATGCGTCCCTCCGACGCTCACTACCCCCACCTCCATACCCTCCCTCTCCACCATCTGCCGAGTGTCCAGAACCCGCTGTATGGCCGACCGCACCTCTTTCTCGGTATCCGCAAAGTCCTTATGCAGCACGCATCCTTCGTACCCCATCAGCCCCGCAAACCGCAGCCCCCGCGATTTAACCACCACCTTCGCCAGCGACACTGCCTCCTTCCCCGGCGGCACTCCGCACCTACCTAGACGGCAATCGATGTCCACCAGCACGTCCAGCGTCGCCCCCGCCGACACCGCCGCCTCCGACAGGTCCCTCACATTCTCTTCAGAGTCCACCGGCACGCTTATCTTTATCGTCTTCGCCAGCGCACACAGCCTCGCAATCTTCGACTTCATCACCACCTCGCTGGCGACCAAAATGTCCTTGAATCCGTGCTGGCTTAACACCTCCGCCTGTCCCACCTTCGCCACGCACACCCCTCCCATGGTGCCACCCGCCGCCAGCTGCATCAGCCCCAGCGACGGGCACAAATGCGCCTTCATGTGCGGCCTCAGCTTCGCCGGCCTCCCCATGAAAAACCCGTGTACTGTATGCAAGTTATGCCGCAGTGACGCCAGGTCTATCACCACCCCTGGCGTGTCCAGCTCCTCCGCCGCCGTCCCAATCGCCCTATATCCCGGCCTCTCCATGGACTATTCTCTCCTCGTCAGGTACTAAACGTATGGGCGAGTCACAGACCCGCCCTGTCACATCTCATTCTCTATCCCTGCCACACCTACCCCTTAACCCCGTAATATTTCGCGCAGTTGTCCCACAAAATCTTCCGCTTGCTCTTATCGCTGATGTCATTCTCCAGGAAGCTCTCCACCGCATGCGGGTACTTGGAGTCCGGGTGCGGCCAGTCCGTCGAGTACACGATGTTGTCGTCACCCATGTATTCGATGACCTGCTTCACAAACCTCTCGTCCGACTCCGCCGACACCACGCACTGCCGCTTGAAATACTCGCTGGGCTCCTCCGGCAGCTCCTCAGGCGTCACTCCAAACTGTATCTCGTAATGGTCGTCCATCCGCTCCATAATCCACGGCGCCCACCCGCAGTTGGCCTCCAAAAACGCCACCCGCAGCTTCGGGTGCCGATGCATCACACCACCGCCACACATCGACATCACCGCCAGCATCATCTCCATGGAATGACACGCGATGTGCCTCAGGAACGCGTTGTCCCCAAACCGGTCCCCCACCTGCGGCAGCAGCGACCCTATCCCCTCATGGAACCCCAGGGATACGTCCATCTCCTCCACCGCCGACCACAGCGGCTCGTAGTACGGCTCGTACCAGTTCCGACCGTGCACCGGGTTGGGCCTCAAAAACACTGCCTTGAAACCCAGTTCTTTCACGGCTCGACGCGCCTCGCTTACCGCCAGCTCCACGTCGTGGGGCGGCACCATGGCCGCCGCCAGCATCCGCTTTCTATCGACGGCGCAGTAGTCGTAAAGCCAGTTGTTGTACGCCTGGCACACCGCCAGCGCGAACTCCGGCTCCATCTCGTCCAGGGCCATGGAATACAGCCCTAGCGTCGGGTACGACACCGTCACGTCGATGCCCTCCGCGTCCATAGCCTCGATTTGCGTCTCCGGCGCCCACTTCCGCTGCGCGAAGGTCTTGTACTTCTGCGTGTACTTCTTCTGCTCCGGCGTCCTAAACTGCCGCTTGCCGATGCCGAGGGGCCACGGCATGTACTTCCCGTCCACGGAATACAGCCATCCCCCCACTCCCAGCACTCCACCCTTCGGGGCCCTGGACTTGTATTTGGGGTCGATGTAGCGCTCCCACAGGTCCAGCGGCTCCATCAGATGCATATCGCTGTCCAGTACCTTGAACCCCTGCTTAGCCATTACCGTTCACTCCTATTTCTAGCTTTTGGCGTCTTTCCAGCGAGGTCTCACTATATATCCACAGGCATGGCGACGTCACTATAGGCCTAGGGTTTGAGGGCGTCCTCGAAGAGGGCGGCGAGGATGTCCGCCAGGAAGAGGACGATGAGGCCGAGGACGACGACGGTGGTGGCGCTGGAGGCTATGGCGAGCCATCTGGATGGAGGGTTGGGGGAGTCGTGGGGGTAGGAGCGGGAGCGGAGGAATCGGACCAGGTAGAACATGTAGAGGGCGAGGGCGATTTTGACGGCGAGGACGACGGCGTAAGCGGGGCCGGCGAAGTTGGAGGTGAGCCGGTGGAAGGTGAGGATGACGCCGGTGACCAGGAGGACACCCATGGCGGTGTAGACCAAGGCGCGGAAGTCGGCGGCGATGGAGGAGGGGTTAGATTCTTCGGCTACGTCCGGGTACGGACTTCCCCGTTCGGCTTCGCTCAGGGCTAAAGGCTCACCAGGACTCGCCCCGATGGCATTGGGACTCGGCCCCCGCCTTTTAGGGCGGAGGATAAGGAGGTAGAAGAGGCCGCCGCCGACCCAGGCAACGGCGGAGATGTTGTGGAGCCATCTTATTAGGAGGAGGAGGATGTCGGTGGGGGACATTAGCCGCCGTCGTCCTGGGAATGGGAGATAACAGCACCCTCATCGAGCATAGAGATACCAGCGTCTTTTTAGTCGGGATACCATCCCCTGGCCCCTTTCCCGACTGCATCGGGACTGAGTACAGCCTGCTGGAAGGGGAAGAGAAAGTAGGATCACCTCATCATCCCCTAGCCCCTTCTTCTCCTTTGCAATAGGAGAAGAAGGGGGACCTGAGGAGAACCGCCCACCTAGCCACCGCTTCCAGGGGAGGAGGGAGCGCCAGAGGAAGCTTGGTCTTCTTCCAGGAGGCGGCGGGCGTAGGTTAACAGTTTTTCTTTGCGGGCGGGGTCTGTGTTTTTGGAGTCCAGGTAGAGGGCGAGGGCTTTGAGGGGAGGGAGGCCTTCCGCCACGTCTGGAGCGATGCGGGTGCGGCGCTCTTCTTCCACGTTTCGGTAGATGGCGGCGATGATGTGGGCGTCTTTCAGGGCGTCGCGGAGGGGAGCGTCGCGGAGGTGGAGGTTCTGGTCGGCGGTGAGGTTGACGCGGAGGCGGACGATGGCACCGGCGACATGATAGCGAGAGATGGCGTGGAGGACGTGGGTGGTGGGGTCGTCGCTGGCTTTGGGGATGTCGATTTCGATGGTGAGGAACTGGCGGGCGTTGACTTGCTTGAACTCGAAGGAGGTCATGCGCTGGCCCTGGGGGCGGGAGGGGTCGAGGTCGATGAGGCAGAAGCCCTTGGGCTGGGACTCTTCGCCGAAGTCGACGCGCTGGAGGCTGCCGGAGTAGGCCATGGTGGGGTTCTGCCGCAGCACCTGGTGCTTGTGGATGTGGCCGAGGGCGATGTAGTCAAAGCAGGGCAGGTGTAGGGCGCCGGGCATGAGCCAGTGGTCCTGGCCGAGCATCATGGCGCGCTCCGAGCCGATGGCGGCGCCCTGGACGGTGACGTGGGCAGCGAGGATGGCGGGAAGGCGCGGGTCCAGCTTGTCCGCCTGCTGCCGGATGCCCTGGGTGAACCGGTCCTGGATGAGCTGGTTGACCTGGTCGATGGTCAAGCCGGCCGTGTCATCGTGCGAAAGGAGGCGGGAGCGTCGGGGCCAGGGGAGGGCGACGATTTGGAGGGGGCCTTGGGCGGTGGTGAGTCGATAGGTAGTCAGGGTGTCCCCGACATGGACGTTGGGGACTTTGAGGGTGGGGAAGATCTCCACGGCGTTGGCGCGCCCGACGGAGTGGGGGAGGTCATGGTTGCCGACGAGGAGGAAGACGGGGATGCCGGCGGCGGAGAGCTTGGCGAGGCGGGCGGCCAGCTCTTTCTGCTGGGTCTGGGAAGGGTCTCGCGACTTGTAGGCGTCGCCGGCCAGGAGGACGAGGTGGACGCCGCTGCTCAGGGCGAAGTTTACGATTTCATCCAGGGCGGAGAGGAAGTCCTGGAGGCGGGAGGAGAGGCCGGTGGAGGGGTCGAGCCGGCCATAGTTCTCGACGCCGATGTGGAGGTCTGAGAAGTGGAGGATACGCATATGAGGTATTTTCTCATATCGTGGGGTTAGAGGGGAGGTCTGAGAAGTGGAGGATTCGAGCCGATGGGCATCGGCTTCCGCCAATCATATGAGTAGAATCAAGGTGGCGGACATGGGGATTTTCTCATATTTGGGAAGGGGGAGGGAGGGTTTTGGGTGAGGGGATTGCGGGGGAAGGTGGGAGCGGAGGGTAGTGGTGGGGGGTAGGCCCTACCGCACCTTGAAAGGTGCGGCATAGGCCTTGTTGGCGGCTGTGCAGCGCACCGCGGGCCTGGAATTTTTTTGAGATTTTGCGGCTAAGAAGTTTTTTCAAAACTACCTATGGGTTATTCGTCTCAGCTAAAAAATTTTTTGAGGGAACGAATGGGGATTTCAGGCGTGAGTCAGGCGTGGATTCGTTTCATTTGTTCTTATTCGTTTTCCGGACCTCCCGAGTAAAAGTCTTTTTTTCGAGAACGAATAAGGGCGCCAAGCGTGAATTAGGCACGGATTCGTTTTCTTTCCCAGGCGTGGAATTTGATAAATCTTAAGGAGCGGGATAGGGACTGGTGGAATAGTTGGGGGGGCAGGTCCGATTCCATCGGACTCCTCCGATTTTATGTTCAGGCTGTGCAAGGAGGTTGTTTCTCTAAAAATGGGGTGGTTTTGTGCCTAAAGTGGCTAAAAACAACCTAAACAACCTTCCCGATTGGTCCGCCAGAAGCGGAGGATTTCGCGATTGCACAGAGCTAAGGCACTGACCTGAATGCATTTAGCTTCTCATTTGGTTCTGGAGGTAGGTGAGGTAGGCGATGGCGCGGACGGTTTTGATGATGAGTTCTTCAGGGGGGTTGGGGCTGGCGAAGAGGTTATGGAGCTTGACTCGCATGAGGGTGATTTCTTCTTCCAGGTCGTTGTGGCTGATGAGCTGCATTTCGTTGAAGAGGGCCTGGTCTTTGGGAGGGAGGGACTTGGAGTAGTACCCGTGCTTCCGGGCGTTCTGGTTTCCAAGGGGCGCGCCGCCGCGGTTTTTAGGGGGGTCGGCGGAAGGGGCTTTGGCTTCTTGCGCATTTGCCCTGGCCTGGAATTCGGCGAAGGCCTGGGGTATGGAGTCGGCGTAGGCGCGGACTTCGTCCCGAAGCCTGTCGTGGTCGGAGATGTGGGAGCGGAGGGCGGGGTCCAGGGGTGGGGCGTAGCCGTTGGAGTTGGTGGACATGCTGGCTCCTTAGTCGAACATCAGTTCTTGTAAGGATAGGGGAAGGGAGGGGGTTGGGTCAAGGGGAGGATGGCAGGGGGAGGGGGGAGAAAACGAGGAGTAGGTGGTTGCCGGATGGCGAAGGCTAGGTTGCTGTCATAACAGATTCCCTTCGACCAGGCTCAGGACAGGCTTCGACTGTGTCGGACTACCGACTTCGCTCAGAATGACAAATGCACTTTCTCTATTGTCAGCATCAATCCTGAACTAGCATCGGGCGTCTTGAAGAACAGGAATAAAGCGATGCCGATCTCGGATTCGAGCGACTTTATCTGCTGTTTCAGTTCAAAGAGTTTCTCTACTTTCTTAATGTCGATAAACCGAAGTTGGTCGCGGATTTCATGGAAAGTGCCCGATAGAAGCTCCCCGGCCTTGGTGAAGTCCTTTGGGTTAGCAACCAGGAAAATACGGCTGTTCCAGAGGTCGTAGGCGTGTTTTAGTTTAGCGAGAGCCCGGTAAAGGTCACCACCTACCTGGACTTCAAAGACATAGGTTGGGACTGACCGTTCGACGCGGCGCCAGACGACGTCCAGTCGCGCGCCGTTCATTGAGTATTCTTTCTCAGTTATGAACTTCTGAAGGCTTCCTATCTGTAAGAGTTTAGAGATTAGCTGGCTATGGAGAGGAGTCATTTCTGATTCGTCTGGTCGGAGGCCAGCGTGTTCTTCGAAAGCGGCGGAAATTTCTGCTATGGATTCTTCATCAAGAGATTGAAAGCCGCCTCTCGATAGCGTGCGGATTCTCTCTGAGGAGTATTTCTGGGCTTTCCAATTTGCTGGTGGCATTAGGTAGTCAACATCGAATTCGAAGCGGAGGGGCCACAAGACTTTCTTCTCTTTAACCTCGTCCGGCCAAAGAGGCTTGTCCTGCTTAAATTTCGTTGTGACGGTGCCGAGGCCGACGATACCGCTGACGGGGATGCCTACATAAAAGACGAGCCTATCGCCTTGGGCGATGGATTCCCACATAATGGCTGGCCGTCCTTTGGCCTTGGTTCCCCAGATGTTTCCGAGTTTGAAAGTGCTTTCCCAGTTGCCTGGGGCACCGACGGCGAGCCACCATCGAGGCATTTCATCTCCCTACCAACTAAGATGGAGCATGATAGTGCCACCTTCCCAGGGGAGACTACCAATCCAATCTTGAATCTCCTTTGTGGATTCCTCTGACAATTTGTGGTTTTTGGCGTAACGCTTTGCCCGATTGATGATTCGACGCTTAGACCATTCGAATATGAAGTTGCTGTCCCAACCCCCACCCCATGTATTTGGATAAGGGTCTACAGCGAAATCTAGAAGGAAATCTTCCACAACTCCACGCGGATGGTAACCGTAATCGATCTTTACGATGCCAACGTCCATTCCCATGGCCTTGACCTCCTAAAATTTGGTCCAGGACCATATCGGACCAGGGAGGTGGAGTCAAGGGGTTGGGAAAGGAATGGGGTGAGATTAGATGTGGAGTGTGACGGTGGTCACGTCGATTAGATTCTTCGCTGGGCTCAGAATTACAAAGGGAGCGCGGCGACCTCGCCCCTACGGGCTGGGGGCGAGTATGGAGAGTTGCTGACGGACGGCGCGCTGAGATTTCTCCCGCCTGAGGCGGGTCGAAATGACGTTACACCCTTCCCTATTCCTGCCCCATCGGAGGCAGGGCGGAGCGACCTCTAATACCGCTCCCACCAGGGGGTGGGGGAGGGGTAGGCGGGGCCGATTTTGTTATGGGGCCGGGACTGGAGGGAGTCCAGGTAGGCGGTCTCCAGGGCTTTAAGGGCCTCGTTGGTGGAGAAGCCCATCCTGGCGCCGCATCGACGGCAGATGCGGGACTGCCATTCGGGTCGGAGGCCGCATTTAAGGCAGCCCCATCGGGGCAGCGGCGTGGCCGGCTTTTGAGTCCCGTCGTCAGGTTTATGCACTTGGTTGGAAGCTTAGCAGTCTTGTTGGCGGATAATACGGACGTTTGGACAGTAGTCGATAGGAATATTCGACTAGTCCCGGGCGGGACGGCAAAGGGAGGCAGGCCGCGTATGGGCGGCCTGATGGCGGGCTGACGGCGGGCCGATAAAATCGGCCCGCCGCGAATTTTGAAGCCTACCTGCCGCCGTTGTTGCGGCGGGTCTCGACGAAGCGTTCCAGGACGCCGTCCACCATACCGAACTCGCCGGCGACGTATTTGCCGATGAGCCAGCCGGTGAGGGCGAGGACGCCGACGACGATGGCTTCCCACCAGCCGAGCCAGACGAGGACTACGCCGAGGATGAGGCCGAAGACTAAGCCGGTGATTTTGGGATTGTTCATTTCAATCAACCATCCTTGTTGGGTTAATGGTTCATAGGAGAGGGACAGGCTATTAGAGCCTTCTTTAGCCTGACAGACGGGACGTAGTGCCAGTGTTTCACCCTCACCTTAATCCTCTCCCATCAAGGGAGAGGAGATTTTGCTAGGACTCAGTTAGAAAGCCGTCCTTGTTCTCAATCGGGATACCATCCCCTTTATCCCTTTCCCGACTGCATCGGGACTGAGTACAGCCTGCCGGAAGGGGAAGAAATTATTGATCACCTCATCATCCCCCTTCGACAAGCTCAGGGCAGGCTCTAACCCCTTCTTCTCCTTTGCAATAGGAGAAGAAGGGGAACCTGAGGGGAGGGAGACACTCCCAGCATACGCATGGAAAGATGGCGCACCGCGATGAATTAGTCGGGGACGAGGCGGGAGCCGTCGCCGCGCTGGTATCTGACACGGTCCACGGTGACGGAGGCCACGGTGAGGCCGGTGAGTTTTTCGACGGTATCTCGGATGCGAAACTGGAGGTCGTCGCGGACTTCCTGGAGGTTGGCGCCGAAGGCCACTTTGGGATAGCAGTCGATGGCGACCACGGTGGGGACATGGCCGCGACGGCCGTTGCCGTAGGAGCGGACGCGGCAGTCCATGAAAGAGACCTGTCGGTTGGCGGCGCCGGTCTTCTCCGCCAGGTAGCGGACGCTGTCCTCGTCGATGGTGAGGTCGCCGTCGGGGGAGTTGCTGATGGTGAGGGGGCGTCCGTGGCGCTCTTTGGGCTTGAGCTCGTTGTAAATGAGGTAGAGCATGACGGCACCCACGGCCAGGGATATCAGGAGGGTGGTGGCAAGGGCTCCGCCATCGAAATCGCGGATGCCTTGCAGCTGGGGTTGGAACCAGGCGTTGGGGAGGAAGTCAGGGTCGGCGGCCTCAATGGCGACGAGGACTATGACGACGGCGCCGGCCAGGGCCAGGAGGGCCGCCAGCACCACGATGAGGCGGTTGAGACGGTCCAAAATCGCGTCAGCCATAGTCAGTCACCTCATAAGTAGATTCGGGTCCTAAATTATTTAGTGGGGATCATCCCTACCCTGCCCAACGCCCTACCCATCCACCCCGACCCCCCTCTCTAACTCTCCCCCTCAAGGGGGGAGAGGACCAGACGGGAGGGCCAGGACGGGCGCCTTGACGTTCAGCCTATGGGGACGATCAGAGGAGGCGGAACGTCCTAGGGTAGGGCGGTGTCGGAGGGCCATCTTACTCGACGCGGCCGGGCATCTTGTCGGGGAACTCAATGCCCATGACGTTGATGTTGATCTCCTTGGTGACAAGGCCAAGGTGCTCCAGGACTCGCTGGGCCACGGCCTGCCGGACACCGATGACGACTTCCGGGATGCAGAAGCCGTACATGACCTTCATGTCCATGTCCAGGATGGCCTCGCGGGCGCCGGATTCCACCTGAACGCCCTGGGTCTTTTTGCCGCCGAAGGCGCTGCGGATGGTCTTCTTGCCGATGTCTGCGACGCCCTGGACCTCCTTGGCGGTCATGCTGGCGATGGAGGCGATGACGTCGTCATTGATGGTAGTCTTGCCGCCGACGTCGAGTTCATTCATGGATTTGACCTCCTCCATGCGGGGGGTCATTTCCTTTTCCAAAACGGTTATGTTGTTAGCCATAGTGTCCTCCTATTGATGTGCGGCGCGTTTCTAGACGGTCTTACTTAACTCTTCCGGGCATCTTGCTGGGGATGTTCAGACTTGCTACGTTCACGTTTATCTCTTTGGCATAGAGACCACATAGGTTTAGAAGCCTTTCCGCCACGTTCCGTCGAATATCCACAACGGTTTGGGGGACGGGGAAGCCGTAGGTGAGCTTCACGGTTATGTCTACAATGGCTTCTTTGCGTCCGGCTTCGACGCTGACCCCGCGGGCGCGGCGCTCTGCCCCGCGGAAGGTTTCCGCGAAGAGGCGGCGGAAGGAACTGACACCCACGTCAGCGACGCCTTCCACCTCCTTGGTGGCCTGGCAGGCGATGGCGCCGATGACCTCATCCTTGATGGCGGTGGAGCCTTCGACGACCATGGTGTCGATCCTGCTTAACTCTTCCAGCCTAGGGAGCATCTCCAACTCTCGGATGGTGAGGCCGGTCATAACGGCGGGATGGCTAAGGGCCGGCGGCTGGGCCTTGGATTCGATAACTTCGATATCGGGCTGAGACTCGACTTGAACATCAGTATCAGGCTTGAGTGTCGCCATTTCAGGACCTCCTTAGAATTCCATTGCTCTTTTATAAGGCCTGGCAAGGCTTGAAATTTTCAGGCCCGGATTGCTTATGATTTCCTGACCTGCCTATCCCCAAAACTTATTTTCCAGTCTGCGAAGGTCAGTTTGGGGCGCACCTACGGGGTGAACAATAGGCGAGGCGCCTTGCCGGATTGATAGGCTAGCGGGGAGCATTGGACCTGGGGTTAGGTTGAGCTTAGAGACCAGCCCGCCATACCTATTGTGAATATAGGCGCGGAAGATTAGGAAAAAGATGCCCTTTTGTGTAGTTGCCGGCAATCCATTTGGATAGTTCTTTGGGCAGAAGACCCCATTCTTTCAACCTTAGACTAGGCCCCAGAGGGTCTCCCTTATAACACAACGGGACAAGGCAGGGGGCTAGTCGTCCAGGGGGAGGAGGCGGCCCAGGGCGAGTTCTCGAATGGCTTTCTGGGTGACGCGGTAGAAGAGGTTGCCGGTGGCGGAGGCCCACATGTCCAGGTAGCCGGCGGAGATCTGGGAGCCTATCCAGTTGTGGGATAGCTGGAGGTCGTCCAGCATTTTGAAAAGGGCGCGCTGTTCGATGACGCCAATGCCATAGATCTGCTCCAAGAGCTGGGTGGAGGGGTCGGTGGGTTTGGCAATGGGGAGGCCGGAGGGTTCTTTGAGGATGGCCTCCAGGCGGTCCAGGTTCTGCCGGATGGTGCGAAGGAGCCGTCTGGCCTGGGAGTAGCGGGAGGTCTGCATGGGTGTGGGCCTCCGAGGAGGATGGGGAGCATTTTACTACAAGGGGGAATGATGGTGATTAGGTAATAAGGAGGTAGCTAAGCTGTCTTGCAGGACTGAAAATTTGCAGCGTAACCGTTGTGGGGTGTGAATTTGGTGGGGAGAGGTGGGGTATGGGTGTCACGCTTTTGCTGGCGGTGGGACTGGCGTATAACGTGGTGCTGCTGTTGTTCTGGCATGTGGCGCAATCGAATTCATGGCGGACGGTGGTGATTTGGGACAGGTACGGGGAACACTGGATTGAGGGCGGGATGATGTACGGGACGCTGGCGGCGCTTTTGGGGGCGGTGGTGTGGAGGATTGTGGGGGCTGGGAGAAGGGTGTGGCAGGGGAGGGTGCGAGGAGTGGGGCGGGGTAGAATTGAGGGGTTGGGGAAGAGGAGGCAGGAGGAGGGATAGATGGAGGAAGGGCCCTTCACCTTTGTCCTTACCTACAGGAAGTGGGGAAGGGATAATTCGCAGCGTGATAGGCGGCAGTGATAAAGGGTTGCGTCCATAGGATATCACCCTCACCTTAATCCTCTCCCATCAAGGGAGAGGAAATAAGAAGACCTCGTCCAAGTATGAGACCTATGGAAGGCGCATACCCTTTGATTACATCATGACAAAATCCAATTACCAGCCGTGGTCCAGCTTGTCGCGGAGGGCGGGGAGGAGGGTGGCGATGGGGAGGCGGAGCTGGGCCATGGTGTCGCGGTCACGGAGGGTGACCTGTTTGTCTTCCAGGGTGTCGAAGTCGATGGTGACGCAGAAGGGGGTGCCGACTTCATCCTGGCGGCGGTAGCGGCGGCCAATGGACTGGGCGTCGTCATAGGTGGTGGCGAAGTGGGGCCGGAGGAGGGCGTGGACCTGGCGCGCCGTGGGCGTCAGCTTCTCGTTGCGGCTGAGGGGGAGGACGGCCACTTTCGTGGGGGCGAGGATTCGATGGAGGCGGAGGAGGGCGCGGACGTCGGGGGCGCCTCCCGCTTTCGTGGGGGGAAGCTCCTGCTCCTGGTACGAGTCGATGAGGAAGGCGAGGGCGGCACGGTCCACTCCGCCGGAGGGCTCGATAACGTAGGGATGGAAGTGCTGCTGGTCCGCCGGGGCGGACTCGTCAAAATACTTTAGGTTCTGGCCTGAGGACTGCTCGTGCTGGCGGAGGTCGAAGTCGGTGCGATTGGCGATGCCCTCAAGCTCGGCCCAACCCCAGGGGAAGTTGTACTCGATATCGTAGACGTCCTTGGCGTAGTGGGCTAGCTCGCTTTTGTCGTGGCGGCGGAGGCGGAGGTTGTCGGGGCGGATGCCGTGGCGGACGTACCAGTCGAAGCGGGCGTCACGCCAGTATTGGAGCCATCGGTCGTCGTCGCCGGGCTTGACGAAGAACTCCAGCTCCATCTGCTCGAACTCGCGGGTGCGGAAGGTGGAGTTGCCGGGGGTGATCTCGTTGCGGAAGGCCTTGCCGATCTGGGCGATGCCGAAGGGGAGCTTGCGGCGGGCGGAGACCTGGACGTTCTGGAAGTTGACGAAGATGCCCTGGGCGGTTTCGGGCCGGAGGTAGATTTGGGAGGCGGTGTCCTCGGCGGCGCCCATGAAGGTCTTGAACATAAGGTTGAACTGGCGGGGGTCGGTGAGGCTGTCTTTGGCGCCGCAGTTGGGGCAATTGGCGCCTTCTAACTGGTCGGCGCGGAATCGCTGGTGACAGCTTTTGCACTCGACCAAGGGGTCGGTGAAGTTTTGAACGTGGCCGGAGGCCTCCCAGATTTTGGGGTGCATGAGGATGGCGGAGTCGAGGCCGACGATGGAGAAGTCGTCGCCCTGGTCGTAGACCATGGAGCGCCACCAGGCGTCCTTGACGTTGCGTTTGAGTTCGGCGCCGAGGGGGCCGTAGTCCCAGGTGGCGTTGAGGCCGCCGTAGATTTCGCTGCTTTGGAAGAAGAAGCCGCGGCGCTTGGCGAGGGAGAGGATTTTGTCCATGAGGGGGAGTTGGGTCTGGGTGGACACGGGGGCTCCTTGGGTTTGGGGATGGTGTAAGGGTAGCAGTGGCGCGCAAGGAGTGTAAAGGTTGTGATGTTACGAGTGAGGGAGCGGTTCTAATTTTAGGTGCTATAATGTAGTCTCATAAGTGGTCACAAAGGAGATAGATATGAGAGAAGTAGGGATAAGAGAGTTAAAGGAGAAGACAAGCAAGATTTTACGAGAGGTGAGTGACAGACGAGAGACCATAGCTATAACAAGCCGCGGAAAGTTGATCGCTAGGCTGGTACCTGTGGTAGATAAAGAGGCCGTTTTAGAGGAGAGCTTAAAGGTGCTGAAAGAGATGGATGAATTGGCTAAAGAGATAGGGAAATACTGGCCTAAAGGCGTGTCGGCGGTGGAGGCGGTAAGGGAACAGCGAAGAGATTTCTAACATGTATGTAGTAGACACTAGTGTGTGGGTAAGCAAATTTGTTATCGAAGACTCTAATCACAGCATCAGCGCCGGTTGGTTTGAGTTCGCCGTTAGGCAGGGCGAGGCGCTGGTCTGTCCATCCTTTGTTCTCGCCGAGACTGCCGGGGCTGTTGCGAGACGCACAAGAAGGCGGTCGATAGGAATTGATGCCGCTCGGTTGATGGAACAACTACCAATTTTTAGGTTGGTGTCCGTTGACTTACAACTAGCGAAATTGAGTGCTGAAGTAGCATCTCGAGGGCTTATAAGAGGCAGCGACGCAGTGTACGTAGCGCTAGCGCAAGAATTAGATGTGCCGCTGGTTACTTGGGACCAGGAACAAAAGATGAGGGGAAACCAGTTCGTAAGAACGACTACGCCTATGGAAAACTCGGTCTGATTGGAATTGGTGGGCCCGCCCGGGATCGAACCAGGGACCAATCGGTTATGAGCCGACCGCTCTACCACTGAGCTACGGGCCCGCAAAGATAGGGTAGGATAGGGCTATTGGGGTGTCAATACGAATTAGAGAAGGAGCACCTTCAGGTATAATTCTACAGGAAAAGCGTGTTGGCCGCTGATTGGAACGAAGCTGAGAGGTAGTCAATGCTAACAAAGTATTTACAAGCTGCGATGAAGCGGGCCAAGTACGAGATATTGCCCGAGGACAAGGGGTATTACGGGGAGATACCTGGTTTTCAGGGCGTTTATGCCAACTCGGATACTTTAGAAAGGTGCAGGGAGGAGTTGAGGGAGGTGCTGGAAGGTTGGGTGATGCTGAGCCTGGCGAAGGGCTTGCCGATGCCAGTGGTGGATGGGATTGACATAAACGTCAAACAAACCGCCTGATGCCTCCCCTGGGGCCGATTAGGCTAGGTGAGCTTTTGAGATTTTTAAGGACGTTGGGCTTTGAGGGGCCTTAAGCGGGCGGCAGGCATGAATACATGATACGAGGACAGGTCAGACTCTGGATTCCAAATCCACATCGCGGGGATATAAGCTGAGATTTTCTTATTCGCATCTAAGACAGGCAGGGATTACGAGGAAGGGATGGGAGGGCCTTTAGGGACTCCTAAAGGGGCATACGACCAATCGGTTATGAGCCGACCGCTCTATCACTAGGCTACGGGCCCGCAACTATTTATCTAAACCCTTAGCGAGCCACGGAACCCCCTGGCGGCATAGTAAGATTCCGCGCCGTTGTGATAGACAAAGACATGGTCGTAACGGCGATCACAAAAGAGGGCGCCGCCGAGTTTTCTAATATTAGGGGGCGTTTTCACCCAGCTCGATGTTTTCGTATCGAAATTTCCTAGTTTCTGCAACTCTCTATACTGTTCTTCCGTTAAAAGCTCAACGCCCATGGCGGCTGCCATATCGATGGCGCTGTCTTTTGGTTTATGCTCTTTTCTTGCCTCCAGTGCTTCCCGGTCGTAACAAAGGCTTCTGCGGCCATTAGGACTTTCCGCTGAACAGTCATAAAAAAACGTATTCGCCCGTCCTATTATCATGACCAACAACATCCGGCTCACCGCCAGTCCTTTCCATTTCATTGAGCGACCGCAGTTTTTCAGTATCAGCTTCCAGCTTTGCTTGCACTTTAGCCCATTCAAGGCCCTTATGGCGGTCCATGTTTTTCTCAAAGCGGGCTTTCAACGCTCTGAGCAGTTCTTCATGTTGTTCTGACGACAACTCTTTTTTGAGCTTGCGCATGGTCATAGTATTCATCCCCAGGTTATAAATACTGTCTATGCAGTGTATCCGGGTTTGCACGGAAAGTGGGGTGTTGGTCTCATTGGGGGCCACCATCCCCTTTGTCTCGCCACGGCGAGCTTGCAGCCCCTTCCTCTTCGGGAAGGGGAAAAGCAATAAAGAACCACGTCGAGATGTTACGCCTCATATACGCTTCCGGACCAGGGATACACCGAGTCTTCGTGCAAAGCTTAGGGTACCCTCTACTTTCCAGGCCCGGTGAAGGTGTCTTTGAGCACCACGCCGTCTTTCATAATTAGCTGGATGTTGTCTTTATTTTGCAGGATGCGGACGTCTTTGGAGGGGTCGCCGTTAATGATGAGGACGTCGGCGGACTTGCTGGGTTCGAGGGTGCCCCAGACGTCTTGCTTGCCGATGGCCTTGGCGGCGACCTGGGTGGCCTCGTGGAGGATGGTGATGGGCTTGATGCCGAGGTCCTGGAAGTACTCCATCTCTTTGGCGACGGTGAAGGGCGGGAAGACGTGGGCGCCGTCGGAGCCGACGGCGATGGGAGCGCCGATTTTGTGGGCAAGGAGGATGGCCTCTTTGCAGGCTTCATAGGCCTCGCGGACCTCGTTGATAAACCACTGGATTTGCTGGTCAGTAGGACGCGCCGAACGGTTATAAGCGCGGGCGTAGTCTTCCGACACGCGGTAGTGTAGCCAGGAGATGGTGGGCACAAAGACGCAGCCGGTCTCCTTCATGACCTGGAGGGCTTCCTCGTTCATAAACTCGCCGGAGTGAAGGGAGATAATGCCGGCCCTGGCGGCGGCAATGGAGCCGTTGACGTCATGGGAGTGGGCGTGGACGGTCTTGCCGAACTTCGCGGCCTCGTCAGCGGCGGCTTTGAGCTCATCGTAGGAGAGGTCTTGAAGGCGGCCACCAATCATCGGGTCGCCGGGGAGGCCGGAGGCGGAGACTTTTATCATATCGACGCCCTGGCGCATCTGCTTTCGGACGGCGACACGGACTTCGTGGGGGCCGTTGACCACGGTGCCGAAGTAGGCGGGGTCCTCGTGGTAGCCGGTGGCGTAGGAGTGGTCGACGATGCCGCCGGAGCCGCAGAGGATCTGGCCGCAGGCGACCATCTTGGGGCCAGGGATGATACCGAGGGTGATGGCGTCGCGGACGGCGACGCCGATGTAGCCCCGGGAGCCGCCGTCGCCGATGGCGGTGCAGCCGCTGTCCAGGATAGTCTTCGCGTTGGTGGCGGCCTTTATGGTGTTGAGCTCGACGCTCTCGGTCATCTCGCGGAGGTTGAGGGCGTAGTCGCTGATGTGGTAGGCGACGTGGGTGTGGGGGTCGATGAGGCCTGGCATTACAACCTGGCCGGCGGCGTCGATGACGGTGGCGTCTTTAGGCACGCGGAGGGAGTTGGTGGGCTTGACCTGCTGGATGGAGGGGCCGTAGGTGAGAAGGGCGCGGCCGTCCTGGGGGGCGCGGCCGGTGCCGTCGATGAGTCTGGCGTTGATGATGGCGTATTTGGGCATGGGGGTTCCTCCTGGGGAGGGGGTTTGGGGGTATTTTAGCGGGTGGAGGGAGGGGAGGGAACGGGAGGGGAACCCCCTACCTAACCTTCCTCCGCTTGGCGGGGGAAGGGATAAGCGCAGCGTGGCAGGTGGCATTGATAAAGTATTGTAGTGCTAGTGTTTCACCCTCACCTTAATCCTCTCCCATCAAGGGAGAGGAGGTAAAACTGACGGGCCATGCGGTAGGTTGTCAATTGGCATAGACCCTTCGACTGCGGGCCGAGCACAGCCCTTTGCCCAAGATGACAGGACCGTGTTTTTTTGCCTAGCGTCGAAATGTTCAGCCGGCGCTCTGAATAAGCGTGGGACTAGGGAGACTGATAGACGAGGCCAGGTTTAGACCAGTCGATGAGGGGTTGGAGGTGGAGGTATTGGGAGAGGAGGCCGGCGGAGGGGGCAAGCTTAGGGCCGTCGAGGCTGCCGAGGAGGAAGTGTATCTGGGCATCGTGGCGAGGCGTGTTGCTGTGGATGGCAATGATGCCGCCGGAAGCGTTCAGGATAACGGCGCGGGAGGCCTGGACACGCAGAGTGAGGGGGATCTGGACGGTCTGCCTGTTTGACGCGCAGTGGATGGAGACGGGCTGGTCCGAGGAGACGGCGAGTACCTGGCTGGCGGCGTAGGCCGCGTCGATACCATCGGTCTGAATGTTGGCTTTGACCATGGCGCCGGCGGCCAGCATCCACGCCACGACAGCGATGGTGCCGTAGGAAACGAGCCGCAGGATACGGTCGGAGACGCGGAGGTGGCTTCACAAAGTCTTGGCGCTGATGGGAGCCAGGTCTCCTTCCTTCCAGAGGCCGCGGGCAGGGCCGTCCGCGTCGACTGAATGTTATGAGACTGACTTTATCGAAGGCGCGCCGGACTTCCGACAGGGAATTACCGCAAAGGTATAGGGGAAAGGGGGTAAATGTTCTGGGCAATTTCATGCAGGGAAGGCGGGGAGAGGTGGATGTTGGGGGACGGGTTAGTGGCTTGGGAAGGAGAATAGGAATGGATAGCAGGGAGAGACGTGGGGCGTGTCAGCAGGAGACCAAGGTGGTTTGCAGTCTAATCAGATTCCTCGACCCGATTACATCGGGATTTCGCGATTGGTATACCAAGCAAAGGTGCTCAACTGCGTCCTGACGAGTACATCAGAACTCCGCTCGGAATGACAAATTGATTACATTTCATAGATTCGATGCCTAGCGGACAAGCGGCATCCCAAAGAGAGGGAAGGGCGAGGTGACCACGCTACTAGGGATGGTGGGTCGTGACAGCAGACACGTCGACTAGATTCTTCGATCCGCCTACGGCGGACTCAGAATGACATGCCTTGTTAGGAGCGGAGGAGGGGCAGGAGGGACTGGAGGCGGGCCAGGGAGGCCTGGATGGCGGCGCGGTTGGGTGAACTGGCCCAGTAGTTGTTGAGCCTGCCGTACATGTCCTCCTGGAGGTCCCGGGTCTGGGCGGCGTACAGGACTAGCTGCTTATCGGCCAGTTCCAGGGTGTCGTTGTCAACGCTGAGGTACACATCCGCCACCAATGCCCGGAGGACCACCAGCTTTTTAAGCCATCGCTCCTGGTGGGCTAGAAACTCGTTGGGGGTAGTGATCTGGGACATGAGGGTGATTTGGGCGTCGATGCCGTCCTGGCGGCGCTGGAGGCGGAAGATATTGATCTCTTTGGTGTTGGCGTTAAAGGTGCCGCCGAAGTCGGCGGCGGGACTGTAGCCCAGGAAGTCTCGCAGGATAGGTGCCATGCCTACGGAGTAGTTTAGCAGCACAACCTCGGTGAAAATGGCGTGTTCCAGGTCGCTCCACTGGCCCTGGGTGTCGGTCAGGTGTTCCCGGGCGAGGGATACCCTGGAGCCTCCCAGAATGACCGGGAAGACACCTACGCTGACGGAGTCGCCGTAGCCTTTGACCAGGAGATGGACTTGCCGGGTGGTATCCAGGGCCGCGGCCATGCGGGGGGAGCCCTGGGTGACCAGGTCCTGGAAGGCGCGGGCGTCGGCGGGGGAGAGGCCGCCTTCGCTCCTTTGATAGAAAGCGGCTTCCCTGGAGGAGATATCAATGACGCCGGGGAGGGAGGAGTTGAGGGCCTCTATGTATGGCGCGCTTTCGCGCACAATCTTGTCGGCGCGGGAACGGGGAGTGAGAACGGAGGCCCACAAAATGATTACGAGGATTAAGACAAGGAAGGCTGCCGAGGCCAGAAGAAGCATTCGCTTTCTTCGAGATAAACGCTTGGGGACGGCCTGCGCCGGCTGCTGAGTGATGTCTTCCATATCTAACTCCGCCTACCCACCCGGTTTTCCACCTGACGCTCCACGTATTTTTTAAGGCCGCGCGATAGGAACCAGGCGCCGAGGATGACGCCGCCGCCGATGAACATTAAGGAGAGGACCCATCGCCAGGGGATGACCCAAACCGTGATGGGATCGCTGGTGGCCACCTGCAGGGGGTCGCCGAAGGTGACCTGGGCGGCCAGGGTGTACCGTCCGAAAGCCTTGGAGCGGGTGACCCAGTCCAGGGTAGTGTCACGCGAGGCGCCGGGAAAGACGTTGAAGTTGGGGACAAGGATGCTCTCCTTGGGATCACCGCCCATGGAGACAATGCGGATCAGGCCGGGGCTAACCTCGTAGTCAGCGCCACCAAGGTTCTGAAATCGCAGGACAAGGGAGTTGTGGCCGGCCAGGGCTAGTTTGGGGACCTTGTGCCATTTGAGAGCGCCCTGCTGGTTCGACAGGCTGGCGGGCTTGATATCGATATCGTCGGCGGATGGGGACCGCACGTTGGTGTCGATGGCGAGAAAAGAGTTGGGGGACACGGACACCGGCGCGCCCGCCTTGTCCAGGGCGACGGTGGAGTCCGACAGGTGGACCACAGGCGACAGGAGGATGGTGAAAGACTGGGTCTGAGGACTGGGAGGGGGCGCGGAGAAGGGCAGCAGGGCAGCAGGAGGCAGGCTGGCGGACGCCAGGGGCCGGTCCAGCGCGGCCAGGCCGAAGGCGGAGAGGCCGCCGGGGGAGGCCGCCTGAAACCCCAGATAGGCGCCTGACGGGCCGTTGAACCGGGTGTCCAGTACGTGAGCGGAGCCGTCTTCAGCGTACCTGAGGATTCTAACCAGGGACGGGTCCGATGCCCCTGGCCACCCGGGGTCCACCATCAGGGTGATGACCGCGGCGCCGATCTCCTGGCGGTCCTGGAGCTTGTCTTTGTCGATCTCGATGACATAGGCGATGTCCTTGATAGAGGCGTCGCCGACGACGGCGTCGAAGGCGTCCTTCACGGCGGGGCTGGCCTGGGGCTGTATGACGGTGGTGACGCTGCCTTCCCTCAAGAGAGCTAGAAGGTCAAAGGAAAGCTTTACCTGAGCGGAGCGTGGGCCCTGGCCGGCGGAGTCGAATTCGGATTTCCAGAGAAAACTATCGACGCGAAGGCTTTCCACGTCGGCCACGGTGACGCCTTCACCCAACAGCAACGGGTGGAACAACACGTCGCTGCTTGTGAACCTGAGCGCGGTGGACGACATAGCGGGCACCGGCGTGAAGGAGATTCGTTATATTCTGAGCGGCGGGGCGGAGACCGTGGTGGAAGGCGGGTCGGTGTCGATTCCGCTGACGGCGGAGGGCATTCATTCCATCAGCTATTTCGCGGTGGACATGGTGGGGAATACGGAGGCGGGCAAGTCGGTGACGGTGCGGCTGGACACGTCGGCGCCGGAGGCCTTCGTGCAGTTCGACCAGATGACGAAGGACTTGCTGACCTACGGCATCGACCTGGTATCGGGGGTGCCGGGCGGGCCGGGGACCACGGTGTCGGCGGCGCCGGTGAAGAAGAACGGTAAGGAGGTCCGCCGCACGGTGGTGGTGGGCGACAACGCCGGGAACAGCGTGACGCTGATGGAGGATGTGGAGACGGGAAATCAGAATATTAAGGGCGCCATTGTGACTATAAAGTACAAGAACGGCGCGGCTATCGGCACGGTGAAAAACCAGATTTCCGCGCACTGGGTCTTGAACAAGGACGGGTCTATAAAGCATCTGGACCAGACGGCGGACCTGGGGCAGGGGAAGTCGCTGCAGAAGCTGAAGGCGAAGTACGATGGGAAGAAGAATCAGACGACTATTATTGTGGAGAAGGGGTTTAACGCATCGGGGAATTCGCCGCAGTCGTCGAAGAAGATAGTGATGCAGGGGCTGATATTGATACAGCTAGCGACGAATAATGGGGGGGTTGGTGATTAGGTATTAGGGGAGGGTGATAGGGGAGGGTAAAACAGGGGGTGAGACGGGTGTGAGTGATAAAATGGGGTGTGACAGCAGTCACGTTGATTAGATCCTTCGACTGCGTCCCGACGAGTACATCGTGACTGCCGCTCAGGATGACAATTCTCCTCTTGCGGCTATCTGAGACATGTTCGACCGACGAAACTACACAGAGATTAAGGCGTCGTTTGGACTGCCCAGCCTGTGTCGTAGGGGGTGCGGAAGTGGATGTCCAGCTGGACACGCTTGAAGAGCCAGCGGCCTTTGATTTTGACCATGTCATCGTGGTAGACGCCCATAATCCAGATAGCTTGTTTGCCTTCAATGGTGCCGGGTTCGAGGAGGTACCAGGTGGCGTGGGCGGTGTCGCCGCGGACTTCGATGATGGGGTTGGAGACGTAGTGGATGGCGAAGGTGAGGCGTTTGGTGATGTTGGTCCAGAAGTCGCGGAGCTGGTCGTGGCCTTTGAAGGGCCCGAAGCTGGTGGCGACCCATTCGGCGTCTGGGGTGAAGAGGGGGACGATTTTGTCGACGTTGAAGTTGTCGTCGCAGTAGAGGCAGTAGCGGGCTTTGAGGTTTTTGATGGCCTCGATGTCTTCGAGGCGCTGGAGGCGCTGGCCGAGGTCTTCTTGGGGGGTCATGGCAGATTCCTTTTTGGTGGAGATGATAACTGAGTCGCGGTATGGGATACCATCCCCTAGCCCCTTCCTGCTGGAAGGGGAAGAGAAAAATTGCACCAAATCCCCCTCTATCTCCCCCTTTTCCTCGTGAGGAAAAGGGGGAGGACCAGATGGGACATCCACGCAACACCCTAAATATCGAGAGTCGTCGGTAGCCTATGGGCACGAGATGAGTTTTCCCATGTAAGGTGAGGCAACGTCAGGTGAGGGAGGGTGCGGACTGTTGGGCGGCGAAGGCCTCATGGATCTGGTCGGTTTTGGAGGCCATGATGAAGTCGTTGCGGTGGAGTCCCTTGATTTTGTGGGTCCACCACTCGACGCTGGTACGGCCCCATTCGGTGGTGAGCTTGGGGTGATGGCCTTCGGCCTCGGCGGCGTCACCGATGGCGTTGGTGAAGGCGAGGGCGGTCTTGAAGTCTTTGAATTTGAAGGCGCGGGAGAGGCGTTTGACGCCGTCGATTTCTATTAGCTGCCAGTCTGGGATGAGGGGGAGGAGCTGGGCGGTCTCTTCGGCGGTCACCTGAGGGGAGTCTTTGCGGCAGGCTACGCATTTTTCCTGGCTTAGGGTGGTCATGGGGGCCTCCTAGGGAGGGGAGTGTGGGTTAGGGAGCATAGGAATATTTTTGCATATTGAGACACGGATTGGGAATCAGTTTTAAGAAATTCGACCGGACCCCTTGACACGAGACAAACTATATAATTTAATTAGAAAACTCTTTCAATTAATTAATTAGCCATGTCACCAAGAAAATACCGAATGGGGGCGAGGGAAGCCAGCGTGGAGGAGACGCGGCGGCGCATTCTAGAGGCGACGTGCCAACTCCACGGGGAAAGGGGCATATCCGGCACCAGCATGGTGGACGTGGCGCGTAGAGCAGAGGTGTCGATTGGGACGGTATACCGGCACTTTCCAAATCTAGACGACCTGGTGGATGCCTGCGGGCAGATTGTCTGGCAGGAGTTGAGTCCGCCCACACTGGAATCTTTAGCGGCTAAGGGTAGTATCGGGGAGCGGGTGAGGACCCTGGTAGGCGAGGTTTTCGACATGTATGGGAGGGGCGGGCAGGACATGAAGCTGGGCATGGCGGACATTCATAGAGTGAAGGCTGTGGCCGAATGGTTCAGAAGGTGGGAGGAGCATAAGGAGTCGCTGGTGAGGGCGGCGCTGGGCCGGAGGGAAGATGACGAGAAGGCGATAGCACTGCTTACGGCTATGACGGGACTTGGGGTTTGGGAGAGCCTTATGTCCAAAGAGTTGAGGAGCGACGAAGCTGCGGATTTAGTGAGCCGGGCATTTCTGGCGTGGCTAAACACTCCTTTATACAAGGCATCGAAGGATGGCAGGGCAAGCAAATCGAGAAGGCGCGCGCCTGCCGTCGGGTAGAAAGCAAGTCGAGAGGCACAAGTCTCGAAATAAAAATTAGAGGAAGGGTGTTATGGAGAAGGCATTCAAAGTATCGAAGGACATAGTAGCGCTGCCGTCAAATGTACCAATACCGGATATGGGCGTTTTGCCGGTGAACGCTTTTGTTATAAAGGCCAAGGAGCCGGTGCTGGTGGATACGGGGCTGGGCATGGAGAGCGAGGGGTTTATGAAGGCCTTGGAGTCGGTAATAGACCCGAAGGAGCTGCGGTGGGTATGGCTGACGCACGACGACCTGGACCACACCGGGAGCATTCAGCGGGTGCTAGAGGCGGCGCCGAAGGCCCGATTGGCCGCCCACCCTTTGGCGCCTTTGAGGATGAGCACAGCGTGGCAGGTGCCGATGCACAGGGTAAATTTTATAAACCCGGGCGACAGTCTATCGGTAGGGGACCGGAAGCTGACGGCGGTGAAGCCGCCGGTCTATGACAACCCGATGTCCACCGGCATTTATGACGACAAGAGCGGGGTGTTTTTCAGTGTGGAACTCCTTTGGAGCGATTCTGCCAGGGCCGGCCCAGAATGCGTCTGACTACTCGGAGGGGGAGCTGGCGCGTGGGATGACGGAGTGGGCGACGGCGGACAGTCCGTGGCTGCACATGGTGGACCAGCGGAAGTTTGAGGAGAACCTGGACCGGATACGCAAGATGAGTCCTAGCATGATACTTTCGACGCACTTGCCGCCGGCGAAGGGTAAGTTGGAGCAGATGCTGAAGATTCTAGCGGGAACGCCGTCGGCGGAGCCGTTTGTGGGGCCGAACCAGGCGTACCTGGAAAGCCTGCTGGCTCGGATGAAGGAGGGGAGCGGGGCGGCAACGCGGTAGAGGGTTAGACTACGAATAGATAAAATAAATGGGGCTGACGTGTCAGCCCCATTTATTTTTGAAATGTGGGTTACGGTAGCAACCTCGCCACCTAATCCTACCCTCAGGAAGGACCAGAAGGGAGGCCGCCTATCTAACCTTACCTGCCGAGCGAGGGAAGGGAGGAAACTACTAGGGAAGCCCATTGCTTGGGCGGTGAAGCGAGGTTGGTAGTGGGCACAGATTCTTCGGCTGCATCCCGACGAGTACATCGGGACTTCGCTCAGAATGACAAATTGTGTTGTTTATTAGCAACATGGGACGCGCTGTGACAGATGAGATGGGGGAGATTTTCTCGACTGGACTCGGAATGACAAATCTAGGGAAAGGGGCAGGCGTACACGCCCGCCCCTTGATTTTGCGAGGCCGAGGACTCTTACAGGTTGAACTGTGGGTCTACGTAGGAGTCGTCTTTTTGGTAGAACTGGATGCGGCCGCTGATGGACTCGATGACGAGGAGGCGGTTTTTGGAGTCGACGGCGACGGCGGTGGGTCGGCGGAAGGTCCACTCGAGGGAAGTGTCGGCGCGGCGGCGGGCTTTGACGAAGTCCGGGTTGGCGCTGATGAAGACGGTGGCGGACTTGGAGAGTTCGCGGGCGTCACCGTAGAAGGAGGTTAGGTATTCGCCGTCCTTGTCGTAGGCGTTGACGCGGTTGTTGCCCCAGTCGGCGACATATACGTCGCCGTCCTTATCGGTGGCGACGCCGGTGGGGTGCTTCAAGGGGCCGGGGCCGGAGGCGCCGAACTGGGCGACGAAGCGGCCATCAGGAGTGAGTTTTTGGACTCGATTGTTACCCCAGTCGGCGACGAAGAGGTGGCTTTCGGAATCGATGTGGAGGCCGGCGGGGAGGTTAAACTGCCCGGGGCCGGAGCCGGCCTGGCCGAACATGGATATGAACTTGCCGTCCTTGGAGAGCTTCTGGATGCGGTTGTTGCGGCTCTCGACGACGTGAAGATTACCGTCGTCGTCAAATCGGATGCCGGCGGGGCCGTCGAGCTGGCCGCTGGCCTTACCGGTGGCACCCCACTTTCGGGCATACTTGCCGTCTTTGGAGAAGACGGAGATGCGGTTGAGGTGCTCATCGGCGACATAGACATCGCCGTTTTTGTCGAGGGCGAGGGAGGAGGGCCAGAGGAACTGGTCGTCGCCATCGCCGGGGGAGCCGGAGTCTTTGATGAGGACGTCTTTTTCCAGGTCCCACTTGGTCAGCCGCTGGCCCGCGCCGAACTGGCTGCCGGGGTCGCCGCCGCGGCTGATGACGTAGGCGGTGTCTTTCTGGCCGATGGTTTCGCCGAGGACGATGTCGTTGGGGCCAGTCCAGGCGAAGAGGGAGCCGACGCAGTGGGAGTAGGTGTAGGTGCGGTTTGCGGCTAAGGTAGTGAGGGGCATGGGGGTTTGTCTCCTTTGCGGTGGGTTTCTTTAAAAATGCTCGCCTGTCTTTGGTCGGGATACCATCTCACCCTTTATCCCTCTCTTCCTGCTGGAAGAGAGGGAAAGAAAAAAGATTCACCACAACCCCCTCTAACTCCCCCTTCGCCTTCCAGGCCGAAGGGGGAGAACCTGAGGAGACTACCAGAGCCCCAGCCCCCTCAGGGGAAAAGGAGATTTTTAGCAGAACTGGAATTCGCGGGTGGCGGCGATGAGCTGGAGGGTCTCTGTGACCCGCTGGGTGAAGGCGCGCTTCTCTGCCTCCGTCTTGCCGCGCTTTAGGGGGCCGCCGGACTTGATGTGTTCCACCAATTCCTTTCGGGTGCCATCCTGGAGCCTCACGGCGCCTAAAAGCTCAAGGCAGCCGTCGAGAAGCTCCTCGGGGGCGAGGGTTGCCTTGGAAGCGAGCCGCTGAATAATAGAGTGGACGCCGGGATTGGAGGCGTTTCCAAGGCGGTCGGCCATGAAGTTTACCCGTCGTACCAGGGCGCTGGTGTCGATCCATTCATGGCCGGTGTGCCAGCCCTCCACCGAGGGCGGATTAATCAGCTCCTGGCCCTGGTAGGCGTTCTCCAGCGCCAGCATCATCAGGCCCGGCTTTAGCTGCTGGAAGTCGCCGATGAGGCGGGTAGTGCCCACCACAACCTCCGCGGGGTTCTTCACTTTGGCGAACCAGACCTTTTCGCTCTTGAAGAAGTCGGAGTTGAAGATGAAGCGCAGGGTGGGCTTCATCTCGAATTTACTCTTGACGAAGACGTCGGCGATGGCCTGGACAGCCTTGGCGTCGCGGGGCGCCTCATCCTTCCAGGAGGGCACCTGGACTTCGTCGGCGACGAAGAAGTTGTATAGGTGCCGTGCGATGAATTTGGCGGTGGCGGGCTGCTCCAGGACAATATTTATGATGTCCTCGCCGTTGAAGCGGCCCTTCTTGCCGAGGAAGGTCTTCTCGGAATCGTCGTGGTCTTCCGGCCTGTACTCGAACTCCCAGTAGTAGCGGCCGTAGGGAGCGCGAGGGAGCTTGGGCTTGATGGTCCAGCCGGTGAAGGCCCTAGCGGCCATCTTGACGTCGTCCTCGGAGTAGTTGCCCTGGCCCATGGAGAACAGCTCCAGCAATTCGCGGCCCCAGTTTTCGTTGGGGGCGTGCTTATGGCTCTGATTGTTGTCCAACCAGTAGATCATAGCGGGGTCTTTGGAGAGACGGACGAGGAGGTCGCGGTAGCTGCCGAGGCCGTGCTTTCGGAACATATCGATCTGGCGGACCATCTCGGTGGGGTTGTCGATCTTGGAGTTGCCGGTGGCGAAGACCATGTGCCAGAAGAGGACCATTTTCTCTTCCAGAGGGCGCTTGGTGTTAATGAGGTGGTACATCCAGGTAAGCTGGCCGAGGGGCGGGTTGCCAGGGACTTCGTTCTGGGGGTTGTATCGATAAAAGAGATCGGTGTCAGTGGGGGGGATAGCGTGGGCGTCGGGGTCCAAGAGTTCGTCAACGGTCTTTTGGTAACCCTTCTTGACACGCGTTTCGAGCTCTTGATAGTCAGCGCCGAAGCCGGCGCGGCGCATGAGGTGGGCCATGAGGGCTATATCTTGGCTAGGCATAGGCTGCTCCTTAGGAGGTGGTGGCAACCAGGGGACGAGGCAAAAGCTAGCACTATTGCTATTTGGTGTCAATGGGAGGGGTAATTAGTGGCGGTATAGCAGCAATTCGTCATAAAGATTACGCTTTTCGGTTTAGTTAGCAGAAAGTGTTACGTTGTGTGAATTGGGCGTCTATTTTGGCGCCAGGCACATTCAGAGATAAGGCGTGTCTTGCGCTATGGGATACCATTTCCCTGGCCCCTTCCTAATGACGTGTATTGATAATACATACCTGGTCATAAACGGAAGGACCTCATCACCCTTAATCCCTCTTCTCCTTTCTGAGAAGAGGGAAGGGGAAATAAGGAACCACAACCCCCTCCTTCGATCCGCCAGAGGCGGACTCAGGACGGTCCGATTGCATCGGACTCCGCGATATATGCTTTAAGGTAGCAGAGCGTCTGGCTCCCCCTTCGTCCCTCGGGGGATACTCGGGACAGGCTCTTTCAGGCCGAAGGGGGAGTACCATGCAGAGGCCCCCAATCCCTACCTGTGCAAAGGCTCGTGGTTTCCCATAATCAAGCCCATCGTAGAAGAAAAGGAGGACTCCTGACTTCCTTTAACGTGCATCACATGTCTTCTGGAATGAGAAGAGAAAGTAAAATCACCTCATCATCCCCCAGCCTCTTTCACGACTGTTATCGGGACCGATCCGCCACGGCGGACTCGAGATGACGTGTTACTTGTCGGCGGACTTGTACCAGTCCAGGATTTGGGAGCCTGTCCAAAAGAGGACGCCGTCATGGCCTTTTAGGTATTGGATAAGGCGGTCGAAGTAGGCGATGCGATGGGGGACGCCGGTGATGTAGGGATGGGTGGCGACGGCCATGACGCGGGCGCTGGCGGCGCCTTCTTTGTAGAGGGTCTCGAAGTGCTCGCGGGCGCGGTCGAAGAGTTCGGGGGAGCGGTGGTGCTGGATGAGGTAGATGGGGATGTCGTTAAGCTCCACGGTGTAGGGGATGGAGTAGAGGCTGCCCTTCTTAACTTTCATCTTGTAGGGCTGGTCGTCGTTGACCCAGTCGCAGACGTACTCGATGCCTTCCTCGGCCAGGATATCGGGGGTGTTAAAGGTCTCGGCGAGGCCGGGTCCCATCCAGCCGCGGGGGGCCTTGCCCGTCTTGCGCTTGATGACGTCGATCGTCCGTCGGATGACGGCGCGCTCGTCCTTTTCCAGGTTGATGGCGCGCTGCATGAAGCCGTGAGCAAGGATTTCCCAGCCGCTTTTAACGCTGTCGTCGACGATGCGGGGGTAAGAGTCGCAGATGCTGCCGTTGAGGCTGAGGGTGGCTTTGACGCCGTGGCGGTCCAAAACGTCCTTGATTCGCCAGAAGCCGACTCGGAGGCCATAGTCGAACCAGGAGTAGTTGGGGATGTCAGGGATGACGGAGACGCCCTGGGGGGTGGGAAGGACGGTGCGAGGCATGGGGCCGTTGATGTCCCACTCCTCCACGTTGACGATGGGGAAGATGACGATTCGCGCGCCGTCAGGGAGCTTGAGGGGAGGACGGCTGGTGATGGGGGAGTAGCGGGCGCGGGGGTTGGCGCCGGAGGGGTCTCTGGGGGCGGGCATGGGGCGGCTCCTAGGGGAGATGGTGAGGGTAGTGTAGGGAGGGGGAGGGAGGGAGGTCAAATGGAGGGCGGTGAAGGGTAGATAGCAAAGAGGGTTGGCCTTAATGCCCTTATCGTATATCCAGGGTATATCCCTCATCCCAACCTTCTCACGCAAGGACGGGGGTTGCTAGTTGTTCTAGAAGCCTAAGGAGTAAAGCTCTAGTGATAGCTGGCATTGATAAAGTATCGTAGCGCTAGGGTTTCACCCTCATCCTTCGCCTTCCCCTCCCGATTGGCATCGGGATCTCGTTTGTATGGGGCAAGCAGCTCGACATCAAGGGGGAAGGAATTTTCTCAGTGGCAGTCAGTCCTCTCAGCCCACATGGAATCTGAACTAGCAACAGGCGTCATCAAGGGAGAGAAGAGAATGAGAAAGGCTCATAGTGCGAGGATATAATAGACAGATGCCTTAATGGAGAGAAAGACATGGAAGAGGAACGAAAGAGAAAATGGAAGCCACCTAAGTTTGAGGACTTTACCTTTATCGCATCTGGGAGGAGCGAACCGTCTGACGAGGACCCAATCTCTGAAAACCACGACGAGGCGCTTGCCAAGGACCTTTACGAAGAGATGATGGAGAAAAGACAGGAGTGGGAAGAGTGGGAAAGGGAAAAACAAAATCGTAAAGATGCTGAAACCAAAAATTAAGGGTTAGGTGCTAAGGAGGAGAGCTTGTCTATTGAACTCGCGGAGGGCCTGGGGCTGGCGGCCGGGGTGATGACGACGTCAAGTTTTATACCGCAGATTATTCGTATATTTAGATTAAAGAGCGCGAATGACATCAGCCTGCATTTTTCTTTCTTGCTGATGGCGGGATTTGTAGTGTGGATTGTTTATGGAGTTATGGACGGCCTGTTTCCGATAATTTTCTGGAACTCGCTCAACATGGTATTTATATCAATCATTCTTTTCGGACAGTTCAAGTTTAAGAAAAACAAGCAGGGTCAGAATGGACCTACAGCTTAGAGGCAAGCGGGCGCTGGTGACAGGCAGCACCCGAGGCATTGGCGCGGCGATAGCGAAGGCGCTGGCGTGGGCGGGCGCGTCAGTGGTGGTGCACGGGCGGGATAGGGAGGCGGCGAAGCGGGTGGTGAGGGAGATTGGGTCTGCCAAGGGGAAGGCCTTTGTGTCGCTGGGAGACCTGTCAGTGGATGTAGAGGCGGAGCGGGTGGCGGAGGAGGCGGAGTCGTCGATGGGAGGCGTCGATATATTAGTGAACAACGCGGGGATTTATCCGAGCCGGGACTGGTGGCGTGCCAAGCCTGAGGAGTGGGCCGACATTTATAACACCAACGTAGTATCAATAGTGCGGGTGGTGCATCGGCTGGCGCCGTCGATGAAAGAGCGAGGGTGGGGACGAATCATAAATATTGGGAGCGGGGCGGCGCTGCAGCCTTCGCTGGCGATGCCGGACTTTTCGGCCACCAAGGCGGCGACGGTGAACCTGACGGTAAGCCTGAGCAGGGAGTTGGCTGGGAGCGGCGTAACGGTAAACACCATCAGCCCCGGGCCGATTTTTACGGAGGGCGTAGAGGAGTTTTACAGAGCCGTTGCGAGAGAGAGGGGATGGGCCCTAGAGTGGTCCGAGATTGAACGGAGGGTGATGGAGGAGATGCTGCCGAATTCGGTGGGGAGGTTTGGCCGGGTGGAGGAGGTGGCGGCGCTGGCGGCGTTTGTGGCCAGCCCTCTGGCGGGGTTTATCAACGGAGCGAATTTGCGGATAGACGGCGGGACGATTAGGACGATTTGAGAGTCATAAGCAAAGCCAAATTTATGCAAAAAGAAACCATTTCTCACGCGGGATACCTTCATCCCCTGGCCCCTTCTTCCCGCGGGAAGAAGGGGCCGAGAAAAAATTGCACCAATTCCCCCTCTAACTCCCCCTTTTCCGCACGAGGAAAATGGGTAGAACCAGATGGGAAGGGCGAGGTGACCTCGCCCCTACGTTACCAGGCGGGGCGGGACGGCAGATGGCGAGAGCGAGGTTGCAGACAGACAAGATTGTTCACTTCGTTCAGAATGACATAGGGTATGGGAATACTTTTTCGGATACTGGGGCAGGTGTACCGGCGGCATCGGTGGCGGGTGCTGGCGGGGTATGGAGCGGTGGTGCTGGCGTCGCTGTCGGCGCTGGCGATACCCAGCGTGCTGGGGGACGCGGTGAACCGAGTTTTGGGGGATAGCGATACGAGCACGTCTATGCTGTACCTGCTGGCGCTGGTGGTGCTGCTGGCGGGGGCGGCGCGCGGGCTGTTTTCGCTGGGGCAGATGTATATTGGCGACAGCATCGCGCAGAGGTACGCCTACGAGCTGCGGAACGAGTTCTTCGCCAAGCTGCAGGACCTGAGCTTCGGGTTCCACGACAAGCAGAAGACAGGCGTGCTCATGTCCAGGGCCACGTCGGACGTGGACGGGGTGCGGCAGTTCATCACCCAGGGCGCCATACGTCTGGGGTTCATTGTGGCGATGGTGGGGGGAATCGCGATAGCCATGCTGCTGACGGACGTGACGCTGGCGGTGGTGAGCCTGGCCTTTGTGCCGTTCCTTATCTGGCGGGCCATAGCCACCAGCCAGCATTTGCGGAAGGGATGGATGAAGGTGCAGCAGCACACGGGGCAGATGGCGGCGGTGCTGCAGGAGAACCTGACGGGAAATCGAGTGGTGAAGGCTTTTGGGGGGGAGCCGTACGAGATTGAAAAGTTCAACACCCGTTCGTCGGCGGTGGCGAGGGAGGGGTACATGGTGGACCGAGACTGGGCGAAGAACTTTTCGATTATGAACTTCGGGTTCCTGGCGTCGATGGGGGTGGTGCTGTGGGTCGGGGGGATGGAGGTCATCGAAGGCCGTCAGGTGGTGGACGGGGCGCCGAGGTACACCGGGCTGACGCCGGGAGAACTGACGGCGTTTATTTTCTACCTGGGGCTGCTGTCCATGCCGGTGAGAATGTCGGGATGGATGGTGAACAGCATATCGAGGGCGATATCGTGCGGACAGCGGCTCTTCGAGATTATCGATACCGAGACAGAGGTGAAGGAGCGGCCGGGGGCAAAGGAGGTGGGTAGGGCTGAGGGCCGGGTGAGGTTCGAGGGGGTGACCTTTGGGTACGAGGGCGGGCCGCCGGCGATAAAGGACCTGAATTTAACGGTGGAGGCGGGGCAGCGGGTGGCACTGATGGGGCAGGCGGGGAGCGGGAAGTCGACGCTGGCGCACTTGCTGCTGCGGTTTTATGACGTGGACGCCGGCAGGATAACCATTGACGGGGTGGACGTGCGTGAGGTGACACTGGGGTCGCTGCGGCGGAACGTAGGGATTGTGCAGCAGGACGTATTTGTCCACGCCATGAGCGTGAAGAACAATATCGCTTTCGGGAGGCCGGAGGCGGGGATGGAGGAGATTTTACACGCGGCCAAGGTGGCGCAGCTACATGATTTCATCGAGTCGCTGCCGCAGGGGTATGAGACGATGGTGGGGGAGCGAGGCATCACGCTGTCGGGGGGGCAGAAGCAGAGGCTGGCCATCGCGCGGACGCTGGTAGTGGACCCGCCGGTGCTGATCCTGGACGATTCGACGTCCAGCGTGGATGCGCAGACGGACTATATGCTGCATCGGGCGCTGCAGGAGGCGACACGAAATCGGACCACGTTTATTATCACGCATCGGCTGAACGCGATAAGGGACGCGGATATGATTGTGGTGTTCAGGGAGGGGCAGGTAGTGGAACGGGGGACGCATGAGGAGCTATTGGCGCGGGGAGGGGAGTACGCGGATATATATGAGTACCAGTTGAGGCCGCAGGAGGAGGCGAGGCGGGTAGAGGTAGCGGATGGAGGAGGGGAAGGATGAAGAGTTTTATTTGTTTAAAGATGGCAGTTAGGAGACTCCACCCTGCCGACACACCGACCCCCCATCTTAATCTTCCCCCCTTGAGGGGGAAGAAATTGGAGAGAGGCGGAGAGGCGGATGGTTGGTCTAATGAGTGTTTTGTATTTCCAGGGTTTACCCCTCATCCTACGCCTTCTCCCGCAAGGGGAGAAGGAATTTTCTTGGAGCTAGTCGGACCTTACATACATTACGTACCTCGATTGGCACCAGGCATTCAAAGGGGAAAAGAGCCAGAAGGAACACCCGTCAGAGTGGTGGATGGGGGAGGGCAGTCCTGATGGCGGTGCAGTCACAGAGCGCACCTCCGGCGAATGTGCTGCGTCTTGATGACGTGATGCCGGAGAAGTTTTACGACCATCGCGTAGTCATGCGGCTGATGCGGTATGTGCTGGCGTACAAAGCCTGGGCGGCGCTGGCGTTTGTGGGGATTGTGGGGAATACGGTGACCAACGTCTTGCAGCCGCTGATCATCGCGTGGGGAATAAACAGCTTCATCGCGCCGGCGGGGGGCATCGAGTCGGCGTGGGGGAGCATACACCTGGTGGGACTGGCGTTCATGGCCAACGCCGGGGGAAACCTGGTTTTCCATTTCATCCAGGACTTCGCCATGGCGCGGCTGACGGCGTCGGTGCTGGACGACATTCGAAAGGGGATGTTTTCGCACATCCAGGGGCAGAGCGTGGCGTTCCACGATCGGAACGAAGTTGGACGGGTCATGTCGAGGGTGCAGAACGACGTGGGGCAGGTGCAGGAGTTCATGGACATGGCCATTATCACGGTGGTGGACATCGCGATACTGGGGTTCATCGCGGCCACCATGCTGTGGATGGACCTGAGCCTGGGGCTGGTGACGCTGATCACGCCGCCGGTGCTGCTGGCGCTGACGATTGTGTGGAAGAAGTTCGCCAAAGTGACGTTCCTGAACGTGGCCATCACGCTGTCAAGCCTGAACGACAGCCTGCAAGAGAACATATCGGGCGTGCGGGTCAGCCAGGCGATGAACCGTCAGGAGCGGAACAAGCAGGACTTCGAGAAGCTGAATCGAGAGCATCTGGACGCGAGCTTGAAGGCGGCGAGGCTGTCGTCGCTGGTGTCGCCGTCGGTGGAGATAGCGACGGCGTTTTCGATGGCGCTGGTGCTGGTGGTGGGCGGGCAGAGGGTGCTGGACGGGTCTCTGGAGGTGGGGTTCCTGGTGGCGTTCCTGCTGTACGTGCAGAGGCTGTTCGACCCGATCAGGACGCTAAGCTGGCAGTTCACGGAGTACCAGTGGGCCATGGCGTCAGGGGCGAGGATCTTCGAGCTGCTGGACATGCAGCCGGACATGACGGACAAGGCGGACGCTAAGGAACTGGGGGAGATTCGAGGCGATATCAGATTTGAGAACGTGTCCTTTAGCTACACGCCGGAGTCGGAGGTGCTGAAGGGAATTAATTTGCATATCGAGGCAGGGCAGACGGTGGCGCTGGTGGGGCCGACGGGGGCGGGCAAGACGACGCTGGCGCTGCTATCGGCGCGGTTTTACGACGTAGGGGCTGGCCGGGTGCTGGTGGACGGGGAGGACGTGCGGGACGTGCGGCGGGCCAGCCTGGCGAGGCAGATGAGCATTGTTCTGCAAGACCCGTTCTTGTTCTCGGACACGGTGAAGGAGAACATTCGCTATTGCCGTCGAGGGGTGACGGAAGAGGAGATAGTCGAGGCGGCGAAGGCGGTGGGGGCGCACGATTTCATATCGAGGATGGAGAAGGGGTACGACACGGTGCTTCAGGAGCGGGGCGGGAACCTGAGCATCGGACAGAGGCAGCTGATAAGCTTCGCGAGGGCGGTGGCGTCGAAGCCGAGGATTCTTATTTTGGACGAGGCGACGGCGAACGTGGACTCAGCGTCGGAGCGGGTGATACAGGAGGCGCTGAGGGCGGTGCTGAAGGGGAGGACGTCGATAGTCATCGCGCACCGGCTGTCGACGATAACGGGGGCGGACAAGATTGTGGTGGTGGACGGGGGCCGGATTGTGGAGGAGGGGAGGCACAGGGAGCTGCTGGCGAGGGGAGGGCTGTATGCGAGGCTGTATTCGATGAATTTTGCGGAGGGGGAGACGAAGGTTTAAGCAAGGGGTGATACCTACCGCCCACTGAAGTGTGCGACAAAAGCTTCATCGGCATCTATGAATAGCACGCTAGACCTAGCAACTCCTCGTCTTCGTGCGCGTACTTGACTGGTTATCCCTTGCGTGTGAATATAGGCGGCAAGGCAGCTTGGAGATGGAGGTACGATTATGTTTGGGTCAGACACGAAGGGCGTGTTGAAGAAGGCGATAAATAACTACAACGAACCAGATAGGCGCAGTGGGTACCTGGATTTCCATGACGAGAAGTGTGTTGCTCATGGCCTTCCGCCCAATATCCCAGGTAATAAAGAGGGTTTGAAGATGTTCTACAACTCCCTCTGGTCGGCTTTTCCGGACTTTAAGGTCAATGCAGACGACTTGATATCAGAGGGAGACAAGGTGACGGCCAGATTCACCGCCAACGGGACGCACAAGGGTGAGTTTATGGGTGTGCCGGCCACGGGCAAGAAGGTGAATTTTCCAGTAATTACCACTTTTAGAATTCAGAAGGGGAAGTGTGTGGAGCGGTGGACGGTGGCGGATGTGATGGGGATGATGAGGCAGATGGGAGCGATTCCCGGCTAGTCTGTACCGAAAGTCAATTTTTAGGAGTCTAAGATGGCGAATTCGGTTTCAGAGAATAAGGAATTGTGCCGCAAGATGTGGCTGTCGCTGAACAAGGGGAGCATGGCGGAGTGGAAAGAGTACTGCGCGCCAGGATTTGTGAACCATGATATCTTTGCCGAAACCTTGCTTTTGAAGCAGTTTCCTCGCCTGAACCAGCTCCTCCGTTTGAACAAATAGGTCCCCCGAGAACATCCCCATCATCTCCGCCCTGTCATAGCCCCACAACTCCGAAGCCGCCGCGTTGGCGTCTATAATTATCCGGTCCGCCGTTGTGATGATAATGCTGTCCTTAGTGTCCTCAAACAGCGCGCGATATTTTCGCTCGCTCATCTCCAGGCTTCGCGCTTTCTCTTCCATGGCGCGAAGGGCCTCCTTCACGCCGGACAGTCTGACGGCTGTCCCCTTGCCGTTCTTCCCCGACGCCCTAGCCTTCGATTTTTTATCCATCGTTGCGCACCTCCTGGCGCCTTCTCGTCCTGCCGCTCGGCTCCAAGTTCCGCAGGTATTGCGCCCCTTATAGAGAAACCAGGATACTCCAAACCCGACGCTAGATCTTCTACTCATAGCGCCTCAATCGATGTATAAGTCCTTAGGATTCCCTGGTATTCCCTTTCTACTATAACTCCCGCGCGGATTGCTCCCTTTCGACATTTATTTCGTGCTACATTCTGAGACAGCCGCATCATTAGGTCAAGAATTACGGCAGGCCTATCAAATAGTATTTCGTCATTAAATCTTATAGCTAAGCCTTTTCCTACTGTGCCGGCATACAACTCGGAATCGCGATAAAATACGCTGACCTGAATCATCCCGGGAGACCCCATGCGAAAAGACCTCATCGAAATCCTGGCGTGTCCCGTCTGCCGCGGGAAGCTGGAACTCCAGGTCCAGGAGGAACGTTCCGCGCGAGTAATAACCGGCACCCTCCGCTGCCCCGCCTGCCGCCACACCTACCCCATCAAAGACGCCATCCCCAACCTCCTCCCACCTGCCCTGCGTCAGCCCTGACCCCTGCCGGTTATGTCAACTCTCCACGTCTCTGGCGACCCTAATCTTTTCACGCCTTCCCGGCCTCCCACTCGCTCCAGCATCTCCGCCGCCGTCAGCCCCAACACAGGGTGCTTCACCTCCGGCGCCACCTCCGCCAGCGGCGACAGCACAAATGCCCGCTCGTGCAGACGGGGGTGCGGCACCGTCAGACTGGGCGTGTCGATGGTCTTCTCTCCATAAAACAGCAAGTCCGCGTCAAACACTCGCGGCCCCCACTTGAAGCTCGCCTTCCTTCCAACCTCCTTCTCCGCATCCTTCATCTCCTCCAGCAGCCTGAACGCCGAAAGCCCCGTCCTCCCCACCATAACCGCGTTCAAAAACTTAGGCTGCTCCTCAAATCCCCACGGCTCCGTCTCGTACACCGACGACACCGCCTCTATCCGCACAAACTTGCCTATGGCCGCCACGCCCCGTCGCAGGTTCTCCATCCGGTCGCCCAGGTTTGACCCCAGCCCGATGTACACCCTCACCTTGGCCACTTCACTGGCCTCCATCCCCGCGCTATCGCGTCGCTCATACGCGCCACTCTCACCATCGCCTTCACGTCATGCACTCGCACAATATCCGCCCCGCCCGCAATGGACAGCGCCACCGTGGCCGCCGTGCCCTCCAGCCTCTCCTGCACCGGCAGGTCCAGCACCAGCCCAATGGTGGACTTTCGCGACGTGCCCACCAGCAGCGGGCAGCCCAGGGATTTGAACTCCGGCAGCCGTCCCAATATCTCCAGGTTGTGCTCTGCCTTCTTCCCAAATCCAATCCCAGGGTCGATGATTATGTTATCCGGCGACACCCCGGCGTCCAGCGCTATTTCCACGCTCTCCCTCAGCGACGCCAGCACGTCCGGCACCAGGTCTCCGTATCGCGTATGCGACTGGTTGTGCATCAGCACCACCGGCGCGCCGGCCTCGGCGGCCACCCCGGCCATCTTCGAGTCCTTTTTAAAACCCCACACGTCGTTGACCATGGATGCTCCCGCCGCCAGCGCCTGCCTCGCTACGTCGGATTTGTACGTGTCGACGCTCACCGGCAGCTTCACCTTCGACGCCACCGCCTCCAACGACGGCATCAGCCTCCTTAGCTCCTCCGCCGCCGATACCTCCCTATGCCCCGGCCGCGTCGACTCCGCCCCCAGGTCCAGAATATCCGCGCCTGCCTCCTCAAAGGCCAGCGCCTGCTCCACCGCCGCCTCCGGCCTCCCCCCCAGCCCATCCCCTGAAAACGAGTCCGGCGTCAGGTTAATAATCCCCATCACATACGTGCGCTGGCCCCACACAAACTCCCTTCCCCGGCACACCATAGGCTTGGGCCCTTTATCTGTGGGCTGATATGCGGAAAACGGCATAAATTACACCGATATCCAGCCACAAAAATGCCGAGATTGTGAAGCTTTGGTTGACTGACTGAATGCGCTTGAAAGTGTAGAACTTGTGAAAACAGTCCCATCTGGTTCTCCCCCTTCGGCCTGGAAGGCGAAGGGGGAGTTAGAGGGGGTTGTGGTGAATATTATTCTCTTCCCCTTCCAGCAGGAAGGGGATAAAGGGGATGGTATCCCGATTAAGAACAATGATGGCTTCCCGTGCAACGCTTCTTCTCGTCCTCTATTGACCCACTCCCAATATTACACCCCCTCCCTTGCTTGCGCTCAAAAGAGTCCCTCTGTTAGCATGTCAAATTTACCAGGAGGCTTCATGGCCACCGAGCCAAAATCAGACCAGCGGCTGCGTAAGCTGGAACACCTCCGCGCCCAGTCACGACTCGGCGGGGGCCAGGAACGCATCAACCAGCAGCACTCCAAGGGCAAGCTCACCGCCCGCGAGCGCCTGCATCTCCTCTTCGACCCCGACACCTTCGAGGAACTGGACGCCTTCGTCACCCACCGCGCCACCGACTTCGGCCTCGACAAGAAAAAGACCCCCGGCGACGCCGTCGTCACCGGCCATGGCAAGGTTAACGGACGCCTGGTCTTCGCCTTCGCCCAGGACTTCACCGTCCTCGGCGGCTCCGTGTCTGAGACCGTCGGCAAAAAGATATGCAAAATCATGGACCTGGCCATGAAGACCGGCGCACCCATCATTGGCATCAACGACTCCGGCGGCGCGCGAATCCAGGAAGGCGTCGTCAGCCTCTCCGCCTACGGCGACATCTTCCTCCGCAACACCCTAGCCTCCGGCGTGGTCCCCCAGATATCCGTCATCGTCGGCCCCAGCGCCGGCGGCGCCGTCTACTCCCCCGCCATCACCGACTTCGTGTTCATGGTCCAGGGCATCGGCCAGATGTATATAACAGGCCCTGACGTCATCAAGGCCGTCCTGGGCGAGGAAGTGACCCACCAGGACCTGGGCGGGGCCGCCGCCCACGCCGTCAAAAGCGGCGTCTGCCACTTTGTCTCCGACACCGAAGAAGCGTGCATGCATCAGATTCGGCGCCTCCTTGACTTCCTCCCCTCCAACAACATGGAGGACCCCCCGCCCCTCGATCTCGCCGACCCTCCCGACCGCACCGACCCCTCCATCAGTGACCTGGTCCCCAGAGAGACCAACAAGGCCTACGATATCCGCGATGTCATGGCCGGGGTGGTGGACCAAAGCGATCTCATGGAAGTTCACCAGAGCTACGCCCCCAACATCGTCGTCGCCTTCGCCAGATTGGCCGGACGCACCGTCGGCCTCGTCGGCAACCAGCCCGCACACCTCGCCGGCGTCCTGGACATCGACGCCTCCGTCAAAGCCGCTAGGTTCGTCCGCTTCTGCGACGCCTTCAACATACCCATCGTCACCTTCGTGGACGTCCCCGGCTTCCTTCCCGGCGTCGACCAGGAGCACGGCGGGATTATCAGACACGGCGCCAAGCTCCTCTACGCCTATGCGGAGGCCACGGTCCCCAAGGTCAGCGTTATGCTGCGCAAGGCCTACGGCGGCGCCTACATAGTCATGGGCAGCAAGCACCTGCGCGGCGACATCAACTTGGCCTGGCCCTCCGCTGAAATCGCCGTCATGGGCCCTGAAGGCGCCGTCAACATTATCTTCCGAGAGGAAATCGCCGGCTCCGAGCATCCCGATAAGGCCCGCGCCAAGCTCATCGAAGAGTACCGAGAAAACTTCGCTAACCCCTTCGTCGCCGCCAGCCACGGCTTCCTGGACGACGTCATTGACCCCGCCGAGACCCGCCCCCGCATCATCAAAGCCTTGGACATGCTCAAAGACAAGCGAGACTCCCTCCCTCCCAAAAAGCACGGCAACATCCCCTTATAATTCTCCTGTCCGTAGTGGGCGGCAAGGGCAGGGTGTGGAGCCTGCCCTGAGTCCGCCTCTGGCGGATCGAAGGGTAATTTCGGTGAGCTCCGCCACAGCCCGCTTATACAATGCGGAGGCCGTCCGCCGTAGGAGGATCGGCCCTTCAGCCCTGAGCGTAGCCGAATAGGGAAGTCGAGAAACCTCAGCGTGCCGTCCTCCAGCATTACGCTACATTTGGCTAACTTAAGTGTTTCCTAAAGCGTCGCTAAAGCATAACAAGGCTAGGTAACAAACCAAGGCATATCATCCTGAGTGAGCTAATGCTCTAATCGCCGTGACCGCTGCCATCCCCCCTCCCCGCTCATTCCTTACGCTTCCCTTACATCTCCCTTTCCCACTATCCCTCGCTATATTAATCCGTTGCATCCCTAACCTAAACTGGTAAGCATAGGAGCAAGCCCAGCCAGACTCATACCATTATGCCTAAGCCATTTCTCTTCAAATTCCCCCTCCTTCTTCTAGCCGTATCTCTTGCCCTATTCCTCGCCGCCTGCGGCTCAGAAAACCCTACCACGCCTTCAAATCTCAACGCGACTCCCTCTGTCACCAGGACACCCGCATCTGGTCTCCGCGCCGCTGAACTCACCGGCACTCAAGGCTGGGTCAACTCGGAACCCCTTACCATGGTGCAGCTTCGCGGCAAAACTGTCCTCATCGACTTCTGGACCTACACCTGCGTCAACTGCATCCGCACCTT
Organism: SAR202 cluster bacterium; assembly: GCA_016872285.1. Taxonomy (NCBI): domain Bacteria; kingdom Bacillati; phylum Chloroflexota; class Dehalococcoidia; species SAR202 cluster bacterium. The sequence goes on from VGZZ01000007.1 coordinate 43,749, forward strand.
CCCTTACCTCAAGACCTGGTGGTCCAAATATGCTGACGACGGCCTTGTTATCGTCGGCGTCCACACTCCCGAATTCGCCTTCGAGCACGACCTTGGCAACGTCCGACAGGCCGTCGCCGAGTATGGCATCGGCTGGCCCGTAGTCCAGGACAACAACTACGACACCTGGGACGCCTACAACAACCAGTACTGGCCCGCCAAGTACCTCATCGACCAGGACGGCGTTATCCGATACCAGCACTTCGGCGAGGGCGCTTACGCCGAGACCGAGGACCGCATCCGCGCGCTCCTACAAGAAGCCGGCGCTGACCTCTCAAAAATCCCCGCAGCCGGCCTGGAAGACCAGGAGCTGGACCACGCCTTCAAAAACACCATCGGCGCCGATATCACCAGCGAGCTCTATGGCGGCCACGAGCGCGGTTGCAGCTTCGCCTCCTTCTACTCCAATAGCTCCATAGACAGCCCCCTCTATTGCCAGTCTAAGGACAAAGTCGCTACCTACGCTGACCCTGGTCAGCATAAGAACCACAAGCTCTACCTCCAGGGCCCGTGGCTCGCCGAACCCGAGGCCGTCCGCCACGCCCGCGAGACCCAGAACTTTGAAGACTACTTGGTCCTGCGATTCGCCGCCAAAAGCGTCAACGTCGTCCTCTCACTTCCGCCTACGGCGGACCAGCCCTTCAAAGTCCACGTCACCCTCAACGGCAAAAACCTAGACCAATTCAACAAAGGCGCCGACGTGGTCATAGAACCCGATGGCCGCAGCTATCTGGTGGTGGACAAGCCGCGCATGTACCACGTGGTGGAAGCCCCCGAATACGGCACGTATGAACTAAAGCTGGCCTCCAACTCTGCCGACTTCGCCGTCTACGCTTTCACCTTCGGGGTCTACGAGAGCGGCATCTAGCCCCCATCCCTGCCCTTCATTCTCAACCTCTCATCTTGTCGACCACGGCTCGCCTAGCCAGTCCCCTCAGGTGCCCCCTCTTCCCCTATTGCAAAGGAGAAGAGGGGGATAGGGGGTGATGAGGGCCTCCGACTAAAACCAAGGCTTACTTCGCAGGGAAACCGCTCGTAGGGCGCCACCTGTCCCCCATCCATGCTAAAATCCCCCCAACTCTCCCTGAGGTGCCCCCATGCCCAACCTCCCATCAGAAATCAAAGGCCTCAAACTCCTGGGCCACCACACCCTCAACGGCTTCGGCAACGGCGGCGAGGGCCTCGCCATCCAGACCACCCGCGACGGCCGGCGCCTCATGTACTTCGCCCACGAGTGCGCCCCCAAGGACTTCACCGTCATTGACGTCACCAACCCCCGCAAGCTAAACGTCGTCGCTCAGACGGACCTCCCCCACGACCGCGTCCGCTCCAACTCCCTGGCCCTCGTCGACGACCTCCTCCTCGTCGCCTACCAGGCCTCCCAGCCGGGCCTCAAGCCCGCCGGCGTCGGCATCTACGATGTCAGCAAGCCGGAGTCCCCCAAAAAGCTGGCCTTCTATGACACCTCCGGCCCCCACTCCCGCGGCGCCCACTGCCTCTGGTTCATCGACGGCAAGTACGCCCACGTCAGCACCGGCGCCCCGGACTTCACCCCCCACAACCAACTCGACGACCAGTTGTATATGATTCTCGACGTCTCCAACCCATCGAAGCCCCATGAGGTCTCGCGATGGTGGCTCCCCGGCACCCGCGTCGGCGACAAGACCCCTCCCCCTGTACGGCACCTCAAGTTCGACGCCGGCTTCCGCCTCCATAACGCCAACGTTTACCCTGACCGCCCTGACCGCGCCTACATCGGCTACCTGGACGCCGGCACCATCATCCTGGATATATCAGACCTGGGCCATCCCAAAATGGTCAGCCGCGTCGACCACCATCCGCCCTTCACCGGCTTCACCCACACCGCCCTACCCCTCTTCAAGCGCAACCTCCTCATCGTCACCGACGAGTCTTGCGCCGACAACGGCAAGGACTGGCCCAAGCTCACCTGGGTGCTGGACATGAGCTACGAGGCCAACCCTGTCCCCATCAGCACTCTGCCTATCCCGCCCGTGGAGGAGTTCGGCAAACGACCGGGACGCTACGGCGCCCACAACCTCCACGAAAACCAGCCCGTCCCCACCTCATGGCTCTCCGAGAACATCATTGTCGGCTCCTACTTCAGCGGCGGCGTCCGCATCCACGACATCTCCAACCCCTACCAGCCCAAAGAGGTCGCCTACTTCATCCCCAATGTTCCAGACAGCCCCAAAGGCTGCCAGATCAACGACGTCTACGTGGACGAGCGCGGCGTCCTCTACGCCATAGACCGATTCAAGGGCGGCATCTACACCTTAGAGATGGCCTTCTAGGTTTCCCCTGAAAGTGAACGTTGCCAGACAAGGATTCACCACGGTGACAAATAGCGCGCCTTGTCATTCTGAGACGAAGTCGAAGAACCTAATCAACGTGACTGCGACTACGCCACACCTATTACTTCCACATCAACTCATGAATGTAGGGGCGAGGTCGCCTCGCCCCCCCCTCTCCTCTCCCCCCACTAACCCATGACCCTCTACCGCACCCTCCTCCGTCCCCTCCTCTTCTCGCTCCCCCCAGAAAAGTCCCACCGACTAGCCGAATTTGCCCTCAAACAACGCTTCCTCTGGCGCGCCCTCTCCCCCCTCTACCACGTCTCCGATCCCCGACTCCACACCTCTCTAGCCGGCATCCCCATCCCCAATCCCGTCGGCCTCGCCGCCGGCTTCGACAAGAACTGCGAATACTTGCCCTCCATCCTCAATCTCGGCTTCGGCTACGTCACCGGCGGCACCGTCACCCCCGGTCCAAGACCCGGCAATCCCAGACCCCGACTATTGCGCCTAAAAGCCCAGCAAGCCCTCATCAACTCCCTGGGCTTCCCCGGCAAAGGCAGCGACGCCGCCCGCCGCACCCTCGAAAAAAAACCTGCTCATCCCCTTATCCTTAGCATCGCCGGCCTCAGCGTTGACGACTTCGTGGAGTGCTGCCGCCGCCTGGAAGCCTTCGCCGACGCGCTGGAGCTGAACGTCAGTTCCCCCAACACCGCCGGCCTCCGCGTCTTCCACCAGCCCCAGGAATTCCGACGCCTCCTGGACTCCGTCAACGCCGTCCGCCGCAAGCCCCTCCTCATCAAACTCCCCCCCTTCGCCGACGACAAAAGCCGCTATGAAATCATATCCTTGGTCCAAATCGCTAAAGCCTCGGGCGTAAACGGCCTCACCGTCGCCAACACCCGCCCCGTAAAAGAGCCTCGACTCGCCGTCGGCGCGGGCGGCCTCAGCGGCAAGCCCCTCCTCCCAGACACCCTCGCCATGGTCGTCGAGGTCAGAAAAGAGGTCGGCCCCGCCATGACCATCAACGCCTGTGGCGGCATCTTCACCGCCGGCGACGCCATACAGGCCCTCCGCATTGGCGCTAACACTGTCCAGCTTTACACCGGCCTCATCTACCACGGCCCCGGCGTCGCCCGCGCGATAAACAAAGGCATCCTCCAATATCTAGACGAGCACCGCCTGCCGGACGTCAAAGCCATATCCGGCTCGTAGCTAAAATTTCGGTTGTCATATTCGCCTTTCAGAGTGATAATAAGAACGCCCTTTTCATATGCCGCCTCAGAAAGGTGCCCATGGCCATCACCCACATCAGCGCCATAACCCTGGCCGTGCGAGACATGGCCAGAGCCCTCGCCTTCTACAGGAAGCTGGACCTACCCGTCACCTACGGCGGCGAGGACTCCTTCTTCACCACCCTCAAGGCCGGCGAGACCTCTATAAACCTAATCCTGGCTCCCGCGCGGCAGCAGGACTGGTGGGGCAGAATAATCATTCGTGTCGATGACGTGGACCAGATCCACCGCCAGCTTAAAGACGCCGGCCTGGACCCCGAAGAGCCCCGCAACGCCGCCTGGGGTGAGCGCTTTTTCCATATCTGGGACCCGGACGGTCACGAGCTCAGCTTCGCCGAGCGACTTTCCAGAGATGGGTCCTCTTCTTGAGCCTCATCTCCCTCTCGGAGCAGCTCCTCGCCGCATCCTGCGGCGACTCCTCCCAGAGCGACTTCCTCAGGTCCTTTTTCCGCGACGCCTACCGCGATAGCAGCCTGGAACTGACAACCGCCCTGGGCAAGTCCCTCGATTTGAACGAGTGGAACCGCGTCCTGGAAGTCCCCTCCGACGACGGCCACGGCGCCCTCTACCTCCACCAGACCTATCGATGCCAGGTCATCGGTATCGAACCTAACGAAGACCGGGTCGGCGAGGCGCGACGCATGGCCTTCAAGAACAAGCTCTTCGACAAAATCACCTTCCGCGTCGCTACCCCAGACAGCCTCAAGGAGCGCGACGGCGACTTCGACGCCCTCGCCGGCTGCCTCGCCCTCTCCTCCGCCTCCGACAAGCCCCTCGTCGCCTCTGAGTTGCGGCGCGTCCTCCGCCCCGGCGCCCGCCTTGCCCTGGCCGAGGTGGCCGTCAATCCACCCCTGCCGCCCGGCCTCCGTCCCTTGACCTCCACCGACGCCATCGGCCAGGCCCTCCCTATCGAGTCCTACCAGTCCCTCCTCCAACACGCTGGATTCCAAGCCATCCGGCAGACGGACTCCTCAGGCATCCTCCAGAACCTGGTCAAAAAGCTTCAGACCCGCACCCTCATGGCCCGTCTGGCCGTCACCGGCGACCAGTTCAACGTCGACCTCAAAGCCAGCCGCCAAGACCTTCAAGGCGCCCAGCAGCTTTTCGCCTCCCTCTCCCAGGCCGTAGAGGCTCGACAAGTCGGCCTCGCCATCATTACCGCTTCTGCCTGACGGCTATTGTATTTTGTTGCGTAGTCAACTAAAATAGCTTTGATAACTTTTGGAGGACTACTAATGGTTAAATTTAAAGGCATCAACCACCTGGCCATGGTCACCGGCGACATGGACAAGACCGTCCGATTCTATCGCGACATCCTCGGCATGCCCCTCGTGGCTACCACCGGCAACAAGCGCGGCAGCTACCCCTACCGCCACTACTTCTTCGAGCTGGGACAAGGCAACACCATCGCCTTCTTCGAATGGCCCGGCATGGTGGACGAATTCCACAAGCCCGCCGGCCAGCCTGCCCGAGGCCGCTGGCAGTTCGACCACGTTTCCTTCAACGTTGAGGACGAAAACGCCCTCCTGGCGCTCAAAGCCCACCTGGAAGCCAGCGGCGTGGAGGTCACCGAAGTCATCGACCACAAGATCATCCACTCCATCTACTTCACCGACCCCAATGGCATCGCCCTGGAGGCCTCCTACTGGGTCAAAGACCCCACCGGCAAAGACCTGGACCTCTCCGACCCCAACTTCTTCCAGGACCCCAACCCGGTACCCTCCGCCCAACCCCCCGTAAAAGTATCTTAGTCAGATAGTTTCCCGCCTTACATCAAGCGCCCCGACTAACGTCGGGGCGCTTTCGTTTGTAGCTCTTACCTCGTCCCTCTCCCTGCATAATGACCTTTAAGGACTACCCACAAGAACTCTTTTGAGCATGTTTTCAGGGCTAACTGTCACTAAACTCTTGTCAGTGAATGCGTTCAGAGTGTCACCGTCATTAGCAATCAATGCATCACGGCTGGCATATTGAATTTCCTATCAGGTTCTCCCCCTTCGGCCTGGAAGGCGAAGGGGGAGTTAGACGCTGTCCTGAGTATGTCGAAGGAGGGGGTTGTGGTGTATTTAATTTCTTTCCCTCTTCTCAGAAAGGAGAAGAGGGACTAAGGGTGATGAGGTCCTCCCGAATGAAAACAAGGCTGGCTACCTCTACCAAACCATCGAATGTGTCCAAATCCTAGCCCCATGATCACCAAACGCGCCCCCTACAATCTCCGCCTCGGCCCCCACCGGCCCGCCGTGGACAAAGCCCTCGCCCAAATCCACCGCCAGCGCCTCATCCAGCGCATCTGGGACGAAGACCACACCGTCTGGCGCCACGACCCCACCGAAATCGCCGACCGCCTCGGCTGGCTCACCGTCACCGACGCTATGTGGCCGCAGGTCCGCAGCCTGGAAACCTTTGCCCTCGCCGTCCGTGAGGAAGGCATCCAGCACGTCGTCCTGTTGGGTATGGGCGGCAGTGCCCTAGGCCCCGACGTCCTCCAGCGCACCCTCGGCCCCACACCGGGCTTCCCCCAACTCCTCGTCCTCGACTCCACCGTCCCCGCAGCTATTAAGGCAACCCTCGATATCATAGAACCTTCCCGAACCCTCTTCCTCGTATCCTCCAAGTCGGGCACTACACTGGAAACCCTTACCATCTACAGCTTCTTCCGCGCTAAAGTCGAGGAATCCGTAGGCAAAGCTGACGCTGGCAAACACTTCGTCGCTATCACCGACCCCGGCACGCCCCTGGTCTCCCTTGCCGACGAACAAAACTTCCGCCGCGCCTTCCTCAACCCCCCAGACATCGGCGGGCGATATTCCGTCCTCTCCTACTTCGGCCTCGTCCCTGCCGCCCTCGCCGGCTACAACCTGGAACGCCTCCTGGACCAGGCCGACACCATGCGCCGCGCCACCGGCGCCGATGTCCCCGCCGACGCCAACCACGCCGCCTGGCTCGCCGCCCTCATGGCCGCCTTGTCGATGCAAGGCCGCGACAAGCTCACCCTGGTGGCCTCGCCCTCCATAGAACCCTTCGGCCTGTGGATCGAGCAGATGCTCGCGGAGAGTTCCGGCAAGGACGGGAAGGGCATTATCCCCGTCACCGGCGAGCCCCTGATGCCTCCCGCCGTCTACTCCGACGACCGCTTTTTTATTAACCTCAGGTCCGGCCCTGACGACACCGCCTCCAGCCGCGCCCTGCAATCCCTTGCCCGCGCAGGCCACCCCATAGCCACCCTAGACATCCCTGACCCCTACGCCCTGGGCGCCGAGTTCTTCTGCTGGGAGCTTGCCACCGCCATCGCCTGCGCCCTCCTCAGCGTCCACCCCTTTGACCAGCCCAACGTCCAGCAGGCCAAGGACATGGCTAACCGCCTGCTCAAAGAAGGGTCTAATCGGGATATGCCTTCAACTACGCCTGGCGCTTCCTCAGTCCAGTCGCTGCTGCAAAACGTCTCCCCCGGCGACTATCTAGCCATCCTGGCCTACCTCCCTGCCTCTCCTCCCGTCCACTCGGCCCTCACCGTCATCCGTCGCCGCATCACCGAGAAATATCGAATCGCCACCTGCCTCGGCTACGGCCCCTCCTACCTACACTCCACCGGCCAGCTTTACAAAGGCGGCCCCCCCCGAGGGCCGATTCCTCTTCATCACCGCCGGCGACGACCAGGACCTCTCCATCCCGGGCCGGGACTACACCTTCGGCGACTTAGCCAGCACCCAGGCCCTCGGCGACCTGGCCGCCCTCCAGGCCCTAGGCCGCCCCACCGCCCATATCCACCTCCCCCGCGTTAATGAGGCCTCTGTCCGGAGTCTTGCAGGCCTGTCAGGCGTCTAAGCCTCCCCCAGCGTCTTCTTAATCGCCGCCTCCATTTCCACATTCGTCGCCAGCCCTTCAATCCTGGCCGTAATAACCCCGTCTCCGCCCATCACAAACACCCACGGCTCCGTCGGCAGCTTCCACTCCCGGAACTCCTGCGTCGGCACCAACCGGCCCTCCGTCCTCGCTGTCTTTATATCCCAAGGCTCAATGTGGAGAAAATTCATCCTATCGCCGTACTTCTTGTGCATTTCAATCGCCACGTCCGTCACCGGTCCGCAAATCTGGCTTGTGCAGAACATTGGCGTGGCCCACACCACCATAAAAGGCTTCCCCGCTCCCAGCGCCTCCTGCACCGACATCTCGTGCATGGGGGGATACGGCGGGATATGAGTGTCTATCTCCGCCGGGTCGCTGACGTCCTTCAGAGTGGCGTTGCGAGTCGCCGGCGGCCTCTCCCCCACCTCCGGCGCTTCCGACCCCTCTCGCACTCGAAAACCCAGCACGCCGGCCTTTGGATTCCTTCCGTCGACGGAAACATCAAACTCGGCCTTCCACACCCCCGGGTTGTCGAACTGCACTCCGTCCACCACGTAAATCCCCCGCACGTCAAAATGCTCGTGTATCGCGCCGTCGGGGTGCAGGTGCGGCGTCACGCCTTTAAGCTCCCGGTAGTGCGCCGTTCCAGAAGCCTTCCCGCTTTTATCGCCGTCCACTTGAGTGAACGTCGCGTTGACCTGAGCGCCCGCCAGGGGCGTCCCGTCCCGCGACACCAGCGCGAAGGGAAAGCGATTGCTCCCCACCGTGAACTCCGTCGCGGCGATGAACGTATTGTATTCCGCTGAAGACGACGAGGGCGTGCCGCTGGCGGCAGGCGTCGGCGTGCCGCCGTCCGAGCCGCACGCCATTCCGGCCATTGCCAGCATGGTCCCTAGAATTGCTAACAACACTTTTAGCGTCAATTTAGCCTTCCAGTACATAAATTAGCTATTTCCAATATCCCAGTCCCGCTCCTCTAATGCAAGCAAGATGACATGCCATTGGCGTCTTTGGCGGCAGACAGGTTTGTCTTGACACCTCCCATGCCTACTGTTAGGCTACTGCAAGTCTCGAAAATCTGAGTTCCATCGATGGCGGAAACCTTCACCTGCCTCTCCTTCTACATCGTGAACTCTGCAATAAACTTCAACAATTAACGGAGAACCAATGCCTGGCAAAATCTACCCTGAGCTAAACATCCCCTCCCGCATCCTCACCAGCACCGGGCCGGTCAACGTTCACCCTCGAGTTTATAAAGCCATGATGACCCCCGTCATCGGCTACGGCGAAGCCGCCTTCCTGCCAGTTATCGACGGCATCTCCTCCATGCTCGCCGACGTCTTTCAGACCCGCGAAAACCTCACCATGGCCCTCTCCGCCACCGGCTCCGGCGGCGTCGAGGCTGGTATGCTCAACCTCCTGGAGCCCGGCGACACCGCTATCATAGGCTCCTACGGCTTCTTCTGCCAGCGCATGGCCGAGATGGCGCGGCGCCAGGGCGCCAACGTTATCGAAGTCCAGGGCGAGTGGGCCCAGCCCCTGGACCCCAACGCCATCCGGCAGGAAGTCAAGAAGCACCGCAAGGTCAAAGTTATCGGCATGGTCCACGCCGAGACCTCCACCGGCATCAAGCAGCCGCTAGAAGAGGTCTCCAAAATCGCCAAGGAGCACGACGCCCTCTTCGCCGTCGATGCCGTCACCTCCCTGGCGGGCTGTGAAGTCGCCGTGGACAAGTGGGGCATCGACTATATCTCCAGCGGCTCCCAGAAGTGCCTCGCCTGCCCCCCCGGCCTCTCCCCCTGCGCCGTCAGCAACAAGGCCTTGAGCGCCGTCAAGGCCCGGCAGAAGCCTCCCTTCTCCTGGTACCTGGACCTCTCCCTCATCGCCAACTACTGGGGCAAGGACCACGTCTATCACCACACCGTCTCCATGCCCATGCTCTACGCCCTCTACGAAGGCCTGCGAATCGTCCTCGAGGAAGGCCTGGAAGCGCGATTCGCCCGCCACCAGCGCAACGCCCTGGCCCTCCGCGCCGGCCTGGAAGCCATGGGTCTCAAGGTCATCTCCAACAAAGACCACCGGCTGCCCCAGATTACTCCCGTGGAGATACCCGCTGGCGTTGACGACGCCAAGGTCCGGGGCCGCCTGGTCAACGAGTTCAAGACAGAAATCTCTCGCGGCCTGGGCAAGTTCGGCGGCAAAATCTGGCGGATTGGCCTTATGGGCGAGACCAGCACCCCCGCCAACGTCTACCACGTCCTCTCCGCCCTGGAGAAAATTCTCCCCGAAAACGGCTACGAGGTCCCCGTCGGCGCCGCCACCTCCGCCGCCAGCAAAGTCCTCGCCAAGTCCTAGCCTTTCGAACCCATCAGACCAGCCACGACACGCCATCCAACAGGGTGTCGTGGTTTGTTTTCAGGAGGCCTTATGCCCCCCGTTAAAATCGCCGTCATTCGCGGTGACGGCATCGGCGTAGACGTCATCGAAGAAGGCCTCAAAGCCCTCCGCGCCGTCGGACGCCGACATAACATCCAGTGGCAGTTCATCGAATTCCCCTGGGGTTCCGACTACTACTTCCAGCACGGCGCCATGATGCCCCGCGACGGCCTCGACCTCCTCCGGCCCTTCGACGCCATCTACTTCGGCGCCGTCGGCCACCCCGAGATCCCTGACCACGTCACCCTGGGCAACCTCCTCCTCCCTATGCGCCGCGGCTTCGACCAGTACGTCTGCCTGCGGCCCGCCGTCCTTTACCCGGGCGTCGCCTCCCCCCTCGCGGGCAAAAAGCCCGGCGACATCAATATGGCCGTCATTCGCGAGAACACGGAAGGCGAGTACGCCAACGTCGGCGGCTTTCATTACGCCGGCCTGCCCCAGGAGATGGCCCTTCAGACCTCCGTCTTCACCCGCCATGGCTGTGAGCGCGTCATCCGGTTTGCCTTCGACCTCGCCCGCAAACGCGGCGGCAAGAAGAAGGTAACCTCCGTCACCAAGTCCAACGCCCTGAGTTATAGCATGGTCCTCTGGGACAACGTATTCAAAGAGGTCGCCCGCGGCTATCCCGACATTTCCACCCACTCCCTCCTCGTCGACGCCGCCTGCATGGACTTCATCCGACGCCCCGAGTCCTTCGACGTGGTTGTCGCCAGCAACCTCTTCGGCGACATCCTTACCGACATCGGCGCCATTATCACCGGCAGCATGGGCCTGGCCGCCAGCGCCAACATCAACCCCGAACGCAAATTCCCCTCCATGTTTGAGCCTGTCCACGGCAGCGCGCCGGACATCGCGGGCAAGGGCATCGCCAACCCCCTGGCGGCCATTCTCTCCGCCGCCATGATGCTCCGCCACCTCGGCCACGACCCCGCCGCCGACGCCATAGACGCCGCCGTCCTGGCCCTCCTCCACCGGGGCCACCCCCTCACTCCCGACCTAGGCGGCAAAGCCGCCACCAAACAGGTGGGTGACGCTGTAGTCAAAGCTCTGGAGTCCTAGATACGCTTCTCGTTGGATAAGGTTTCACTGTGGCTTCGCTCCTTTGGTGGGCATCTGGATGTCTCTTCTGGTCCCCCCTCTTCCCCTATTGCAATAGGAGAAGAGGGGGATAGGGGGTGATGAGGTGATCTAATTTTCTCTTCCCCTTCCAGCAGGAAGGGGCCAGGGGATGGTATCCCGACTATGAAAAGAATCGCTTTACATTCAAAGTCCAATAGAGGATCAGACGCCCTATCCCCGGCTGCTAGACAGCAGCTAGCCGCCCTCCAATCTCGCATCATCCGCTGCAAAAAATGCCCCCGCCTCGTCGCCCACCGGCAGGCCGCCGCCCTCCAAATACCCCCTCGATACGCAGGCTGGGACTACTGGGCAAGACCCCTGCCCTCCTTCGGCGGCCCCAACGCCCGGCTCCTCATCCTCGGCCTCGCCCCCGCGGCCCACGGCGGCAATCGCACCGGACGCATGTTCACCGGCGACCGCAGCGGCGACTGGGTCTACGGCACTCTCCACAAATTCGGCTTCGCCGCCATCCCCACCTCCGACCACAAAGACGACGGCCAGCGCCTAATCGACGCCTATATTACCGCCGCCCTCCACTGCGCCCCGCCCTTAAACAAACCCACCCCCGAAGAACTCGCTAACTGCCAGCCGTATCTCCTCAACGAACTCAAGCTGCTAAAAAACGTGCGTGTAGTAGTGACCCTGGGTAAAATCGCCTTCGACGCCTACCTGGCCGCCTGCGCCAAACTAGGCATCGAAATCCCCAAGCCCCGGCCCAAATTCGGCCACGCCGCCGCCTATACCATGCCCAACGGCGTCACCCTCATCGGCTCCTACCACCCCAGCCAGCAAAACACCTTCACCGGCAAGCTCACCCGCCCCATGTTTGAAGGCATCTTCTCTGAGGCTAGGCACTTAATTAACCAGCCCTAGCGCCGCCCAATAACGTAGGGGCGCGGTCGCCGCGCCTTTCCTCCCCCTCCCCCCTACCACCCCGCGCTAGTGTCATTCGACCCGTTGTTTGTCAGCCTCGTCTGCCCCGTCCCGTCCGGCTCCACCAAAAACAGCTGCGCGTTGCCGTGCAGGTAAGACGTGAACACAATCCACCGCCCGTTCCTGGACCACGACGGCCCCACGTCCCGCACAGCGTTCTGCGTCAGCCGAGTCAGCCCCGAGCCGTCGGCCTTTACCCCGTATATCTCCGGGTTGCCGTCCCGCTGCGACACATACGCCAGCCGCTTGCCATCCGGCGACCAGGTTATATTCGACTCGATGTGCGCCTGCCCCGCCACCACCACCCGCGCCAGGTCTTTGCGGCGCAGCACGTGTATCTCCGCGCTGTCGCGGCCCTGGGCAAAGAACGCTATCAAATCACCTCTCGGCGCCCACACCGGCCCCCAGTTCTTTGATGTGGTCAGCCGCACCATATTCACACCATTCGGGTTACGAAGGTACAGCCCCGGGTTCCCTCCCTCAGTAATCGCGAACACCAGCCACTCCCCGTCCGGCGACCAGTTCCCAAGGTCCTCCCTCTCCTCGCTGTCCGTGACCCGTATCAGCTCCTCATCCTTCAGGTCGACGACGTAGACGTCCGGCCTGCCCTCCCGGTCCGCCACAAAGGCGATCCGCCTCCCATTCCTGGACCATCGTGGCTGCTCAATATTCAGGCTGGCGAATACCTCCGGCGTCTTATCCTCGCCCTTCCTGTCCACAATCTTCAAATACGAGCGTCCCGCCTCTTTCGACAGGTATAAGACCCTGTCCTGCCTCGGCGACCACCTGGGTTCCGACTCCTCCAGCAGGCTAGTGGTCAGCCTCTCCGCCCCCGCGCCATCGCTGTTTATCGAATACACCTCCTGCGCGCCGTCCCTGTCCGATATGAAGACCAAGCGGCTGGGGGTGCGCGAGCAGCCCGCCAACACAAAAACTGCCAGGGCGGCCATCGCCAGCCCCAGGCGCAGAAGCATGGCCCTCTCTAAAAGAGAACTCATCCAACCCATGATAGCGAATGTCCCGACCCTTCCTGAATGGAATTTTGAACATAGATAGGGCAAAATTATGTCAATGCCTTGCTAGGAGTCCCCCAATGAAATCCAGCTTTCGGTTCGTCGACAGCGACATGCACATCATGGAGCCCTGGGACATCTTTGACCGATATCTAGACAAAAAATTCCGCCACCGCGTCTCCGTCCCCATCGACAAAGACGGCCGTGCCCGACGCGGCGTCGTCATGATCGACGGCCTCCCCCGCTCCGCTGACGACGACATCGAGCAGTTCCGCAAGCGACCTATAACCACCAAATCAGGACCCGCCAAGTCCGACTCCACCCAGCCCCTCTCCGGCTCCCGCATCGCCGGCCGCCTCGATTTCGCTATCCAGCGCGGCTACGACGCCCAGGCTCAGGTCATGGCCATGGAGATGGAGGGCATCGATATCGCCGTCCTGTTTCCCACCCTCTACCTAAACGTCATCGCCCGCGACGACATGGACCCGCAGCTTTCCCTGGCCCTATGCCAGGCCTACAACAACTGGGTCCACGCGTTCTCTCAGCACAGCCCTGACCAGCTAAAATTCGCCGCCATCCTTCCAGTCCACGACGTCAACCTCGCCTGCCGGGAATTGCAGCGATGCGTCAAAGAGCTGGGCGCCGTCGGCTCGTTTATACGACCCAACATGACCAACGGCCGCTACTGGCATTCCAACTACTGGTCTCCCCTTTACTCCCTCCACGAAGAGCTGAACGTGGCCTGGTGCTTTCACGAAGGCACCGGCGCCTGGTACTCTCACATGAACGACCTCTACGGCGAGAACCGGTTCTATCGACACGTCGCCAGCCACTGGATCGAAATGCAGCAGGCCCTCATCGCCCAGATCATCGGCGGCGTCTTCGAGTTTCACCCCAGGCTGCGCGTCGGCTTCCTGGAGGCCCAGAACTCCTGGGTGCCCGGCATTCTCACACGCATCGAATGGGACTACCCCCAGTACCGCGACACCCATGCGCCCTATCTGAGCCTTACGCCTAAGGAGTACTTCCAGCGCAACTGCTGGGCCGCCGTCGAAGGCAGCGAGCCGGAAATCGAGCCTACCGCCGGCCTCATCGGCGCCGACCGCATGTGCATCTCCACCGACTATCCCCACTTCGACTCCAACTTCCCCAACGTGTCGGAAAACCTGCTGCGCGGCGTCTCCAAAGAAACCGCCGCTAAAATCCTCGGCGGCGGCGCGTCCCTCTACGCCCTGAGCGAATCCGACTTCAAAAAAGCCGACGCCGCGGCCTCCCGCCTCAAACAGAAAACCCGCGCACCGGCCAGCTAAGCCCCCATGCATGGGAAGGACATGGTGGAGCAAGCTTGCTCCACCATGTCCCCTAATCTGCCTAAACCGCGGGCGACTCCCAGTCGTCCTCAGCCGTGATCCCTCCGTCCGTCCAGGTCCAGATGATCTTCTGGTAGACAAAGCTCACGTGCTCTCTGGTCTCAGTGGCGGTGCCACCCTCGTTCTGCAGTCGAACAGAGGATATGTGGGCGTTCTCCAACTTGATGGTGAAGTATTGCTCCTCCTTGCCGCCCTTGCCGGGCTTATAGAAGCGGAGCTCCACTTCCTTGATCTGCTCGTTGTTGACCAGCGCCTTAAAGATCAGCGGCGTCGACTTGTCTATCTCTTTGGTGATGGTGATAGGCTTGTGCTGCCGCTTGCCGGTGGGCAGTCCGGAGGCCGCGTCCCTGGGGCTGACGATTTCGTGGTTCATGCCAATAACCTCTATCCACCCCTCAAGGCCGGACCGCATGACTCCGCCCGGGATTGGTCCCTTCTCGCCAGTCAACTTCATGAATATGGTTGGCTGCTCCGCCCGCGCCGGGGCGGCGCTATTGGCCCCCAGGGACGCCATGATTCCTACCGCCAGCAGCAATACGAAGAACAGCGGAACAAGAACATTCCTTCTCACAGTGCACCTCCATCAGGTTAGAATGGCGGGCATTATAGGCAACCTTCAGAGGTGCGCAATCGTCCAAACGGACAGGGGTCAATCGAAAATCGAGGTCAGCACGGAATCAAGGCCCCGCCCTGATCCCTCTCAGGGGCTTCTCTTCATTGCAGTACGCCCCTGGTGTAGGCAAAGAAGAGTCCCGAACCTGGTCCTACCCCGAGCTAACAGGGTCGCTTCCATTAGTGGCCCTCACGGGCCATATCATGCTTTAGTCACACTGGTAAGCTACAGGCTTACAAAACAACCGGCGCGTTAATCCACTACAACAGGTCCTGTTACGCAGTCCGCGACGGCCAGCGCATATTGACCTCCTCCAAAGGACGGATTCTCAACTAGCTGTGTAAATGCCTCGTCTAAGCACTCGCGCAGTGCTGATGGGTCAAAAATCCCTAGCCCAGGCGGCAGCGTCTGTGCCTGGGTCTGTCCGGTCAGCGCAAGTAGCAACGCCAAACTCATTGCTAAAGCGGCTATCAGTCCTCCGGCCCTCACCCTTTTCATCTTCCGCCCCCCTTCCCCGTTTTCCACACGTGCGTTAAGCAACCCGCGCTCGGAGGGAATGTAACAGTAAGTTCGCTTTATGTCAACCACAAGTTTATATATGTGTCTAATTAATAACGATTTCTGTCATAAAATCTAAATATTTGGGATTTCTCAACCTTGCCTATGTCGGCCTCTTGAATTAGCGGTTATGCGAGAAAGGCTTTGTCTTTTCATTCACGGGCATCAGCTTCCAGTATCACGACCGGCGGCTGCCGCAAAGCGCTCCGAAGGAAACAAATCGGGGAGAGATACATCATCAACTTTTTATCCACTTGGCTGATGGAAGATTGCTGTAGCCTTTGTTAGACTCTACGTCGTTGTTGCGTGGTGGCGGTGGAGGACGATGGGCCGTGGGTCTAGGACCTGCCGGAACGCCGACTGTTTGCCATTCCGCAAATCTCGCCGTTCTCTGGAGGTCATATGGAGGCCCTGGAATCCGCCACGTCCCGCGACGGGCTGCGTTTCTATCACCGCATCATCCCCCATCCTCAGCCTGAGTTCCTGCCGGTATTGTTTGTCAGCGGCGCCTTTCAGACCATGGACTCCTGGGCGCGCTTTGCGCGAGTTTTCGCGCGGCACACCACCGTGCTGCTGGTGGACCCGCCCGGCATGGGGCAGTCCGGCGTCCTCCCGCCCAGCCACGGCGTCGATTTTTTGGCCGGGTGCCTGAAGCAAGTGCTGGACGAGCGCGGCATAGACCGGGCCAATGTAGTCGCGGCGTCTTACGGCACCCCCAGCGCCTTCCGCATGGCGCAGCTTTATCCCGATAGAGTAGCCCGTGTAGCGCTGGGCGGCACCATGAGGGAACTGCCTGTCCATCTCCGCAAGAGGATCGCCGATACCGTCGAAACGGCTCTCAGAGGTGACCGCGTGCTGCTTGCCGATAAGATTGTGGAAGGGATGCTGTGCCACGACCCGGACAGACCCATTGACCGCCGGGACCTGGCGGCGCGGGTCTTGGGGGCGGCATTCGTAGAATGTCCGATTTGGAGCTGCGGCAGTACGCCGCCAACACGCGTCGCTTGCTAGACCACGAACCGCTGAATCTGGACGTGCCGGTGAGCGGACCGGAGGGTCTGGTGTTCACCGGCGAACACGACGTCTTCACCACCCCGGACCATTGCCAGGATATCGCGGGCGCCTTTGACCATGCGTGGCTCACCACCATCCAGCGCGCCGACCATCTATTCCATATCGAGCAGTTCGATACGGTGGTGGAGTTGCTGCTGCGTTTCATGCGAGGCAGGGTGCACGGGAGCATAGCAGGCTGCGAGGCCCTGGCGCCCGTGGGCCGTCTTAGTATTTCTGCCACAGACCGAATATACGTGGGAGATTAAATCACGGGCTTCACTGGCTTTGCAGAAAAACCCACATTAGCCCTATGGTGATACCATCCTGCCATGTGGCTACAGTGACGCTACTTATTCAATCCCCTCTGCAAGCCCCTAAGATACCGAATGTGGCCCACATGCTCGCCAATTTCGCAGAACAGGTGCGTCCACATCCTCCCCACTGTGTACCCATGCCGACGCGGGTTGTCCGTCTTCGGCATCACGTCATAATCGCCCGCCTTCAAGTCCCTCACGTATGCCAGCGACTGCGCTCGCACCGCCTCCTTGTACGACCACACCTCCTTCATCGGCGGCAGCACAAAGGCCGACAGCTCCGCCTTCCCATACCGAGCCCCCGTCTGGTCTCCCGGTATCCCCCACTTCTTCGACCACCCATCCCTAACAAACACATGCGGCGCCTTCCTGGCGAATTCATTAACCCAGAGGTCCTCCGCCCGATTCATATGCCAGAAGATAAACCCAATGGAATTCGTTTCATCGCTAGGCCGCCACTCCAACTCCTTCTTCGTCAACCCTTCCATGGCGTTACGCAAGTCCCGGTCCAACTCCTCAAAGGTCAATACCACCATCGAATTCAAGTCCATGATCAGCCTCCTAATATTCGTAGAACATCCTCTGAAGCTCTCCCTGCTCCTTCGTCTTCGTCAACCCCAGCATCAGCAGCACCCGCGCCTTCTGCGGCAGCAGGTTGTCGCACACCACCAATCCCAGCTTCCCCTTCTTCGGCGTCAGCATTACCCTCCCCGTGTTCACCCTCGACGCCAGCACCACCGCCACACAAGCCTTCACCGCCCGCACCGCCGCCGCCTCCACCCACGGCGTCGTGTTCCCCGACCCTAACCCCACCAGCACCAGCCCGTCCGACTTGCTCTTCGTTACCGCGTCCACCAATAACCCCGACGCCCCTGTGTAGTTGTACACCATCTCCACCCTCGGCATCTCCTTCAGCCGCCCCACGTTGAACTCGCTCGTCGATGTATGCCGCTTATCCGGCCTTCGATAGAACCTCACCTCGTGGTCCGAGTCGGCGTACCCTAACAGCCCCAGGTCGTAAGACTTGAACGTCTCCACCCTATACGTGTCCGATTTGATCACATCCCGCGCCGAGTGTATCTGATTGTTCAGCATCACCATCACCCCTCGACCCGCCGCCTCCGGGCTGGCCGCCGCCTGTATCGAGTTCAGCAGGTTTATATGCGCGTCCGTCCCCACCGCCGACGCCGGCCGCATGGCCCCTGTCACCACCACCGGCTTGTCGCTCTTCACCGTCAGGTGCAGAAAGAACGCCGTCTCCTCCAGCGTCGCCGTCCCGTGGGTCAACACCACCCCGTCCACACCCTCGCCGCTCAACACCTTATTTATGCGGCGCGCCATATCCAGCCAGTGCAGCGGCGTTAGCGCTCCGCTGGCTTCATTAACGATGTCCTCGCTCTCCACCTTCGCCCACTTTTTCGCCTCCGGTATCTGACCCAATAGCTCCGCCACCGGTATCCGATGCCCCACCTCCGGGTACGTCGTGTAGTCCAACCGATGCGGCCCAATGCTGGCGATGCTTCCCCCCGTCCCCAATACCATAACCGTCGGCTTGCGCGCCATATCTATTTCTCCAATAAAAATGCCGCCATTCTACGACTACACCACCTCCCTCTCAAGCGCACCTTGACGCTCCCACCTGCCCAACTGATAATTCACCCAACCATAAATCCCTCACTGGAGGCCACATGCCCCGCTCCAAAAAGACCACCGGCAGCCACCTCATCGCCCGCGCCCTCAAGGCTGAAGGCGTCACCCCCTTCTTCGGCATCGCCGGCGACCACATCCTCCCCGTCCTCGACACCATGGCCGACTATGACTTCCGGTTCATCGACACCCGCCACGAGCAGGCCGCCTCCTTCATGGCCGACGCCTATGGCCGCATTACAGGAAACCTCGGCGTCGTCATGGCCACTACCCCAGGCATGGCCAACGCTATCCCCGGCATGGCCAACGCCCTCCACTCGGAAAGCCCCATGCTCTCCATCGGCGGCTCCGCTGAGGTCGCCGAGCTTGGCAAAGGCGCCAACCAGGAGATCGACCAGGTAAATCTCGCCGGCGCCGTCACCAAAGGCTCCTGGCTGGTCAACGACGCCCGACGCATCCCCGACATGATCTCCATGGCCGTCCGCACCGCCTACTCCGGCCGCCGAGGCCCCGTCCACCTCACCATACCCCTCGATGTTCAAGAGCAGTCTGTCGACGAAAGCGAAGTGACCCTCTATCCCACCGGCCCTCTGCGCGAGTCGACACAGGTGCTAGCCAGCGGCGCTCAAATCCAGCAGGCCATTGCCCTCCTCAAGCAGGCCAAGAAGCCCCTTATCATCGCCGCCGCCTCCGCCGCCTACTCCCCGGACGGCTCCGCCCTCCAGCGCCTCATCGAGACCACCCGCATCCCTCTCCTCACCGCCGACCACGCTCGCGGCCTTGTCTCCGACGACCATCCTTACTGCCTCGGCTTCTTCGACAGCGCCCTCAACTGGTCCGCCAAGCTCACCGGCCAGGCCGACGCCGTCCTTATCCTCGGCAAAAAGTTTGATAATAGCATCCGATACGGCGCTGTCTATAACCCCAAGGCCAAACTCATCCAGGTCGACCCCTCCGCCACCGAAATCGGGCGCAACCACGCCGTCGATGTCGGCATGGTCGGCGACATCCAGACCATCGTCGGCCAGCTCGCCGACGAAGCCTCCGGCCACAAATGGCCCGACCACAAGGCCTGGATTAACGAGATGCGCGCCCAGCGGGAGGCCCAGATGGAGTGGTACGAAAGCAAGGCTGTTCCCAACACCCCTATGCACTCCACCTACGTCCACAAGACCCTCAGCCAGTTCCTCAAGCCTGATGACATCCTTGTCTGGGACGGCGGCGACTTTGGACACTTTGGCCGCGCCTATCACCCCGCCCGCAAACCCCTGAGCTGGTTCTATTTCGCCCAGTTCGGCACCCTGGGCAACGGCCTGCCCACCGCCATCGCCGCCAAGGTCGCCCACCCCGACCGCCGCGTCGTCCTCATGGCCGGCGACGGCGGCTTCGGCTTCACGGCGATGGAGTACGACACCGCCGTCCGCCACAACCTCCCCGTCGTCGGCGTCCTAGGCAACGACGCCTGCTGGGGCATCGACTACCACATCCAGGTCCAGATCTATGGCCGCGCCGTCGCCACCAACCTCCTCCAGACCCGCTACGACAAGGTCATCGACGGCCTTGGCGGCCTGGGCCTCCACGTCCAGCGCCCCGAGCAGCTAGCCCCCGCCCTCAAAAAAGCCTTCGCCTCCAACAAGCCATCCCTGGTCAACGTGGAAATCATCAACGGAATCAGCCCCCGCGCCGAAGCCGCCATCTCCCGATGGAAGGAACGCAAAGGCCACGATGTTTAGCCTTTCGGCTAGACTCACCTCCTTTCTGTTCTTTTACCCCTTGATCATCTGGTAGCGATTGAGGTTTGAGATGGAAAATGGGGCTGATGGATTCCAAGCTAATTCCTTCTCCCTTGATGGGAGAAGGTGCAGAGCCTGTCCTGAGTATGCCGAAGGAATGAGGGTGAAACACTGGAAGTACAATGCTGTGTCAGAGCCACCTGCCATTAGAGTTTCATAGTACTAGCCATCTTGCGGGAGCAGTGGAAATCTTCATGTCACGCCAAGCCTTCAAAGAAGCCTCCCAATTCTTCGTCGATACCGTCGCCCGTATCCCCGCTGGCCGCTGGGACTCCCCCGCCCTCGGCGTCTGGACCGTCCGTGAGCTCGTCGGCCACACCAATCGCGCCCTTCTCACCCTTGAAGACTACTCCGCCCATCCCTCCTCCACCCTGGACATCCAAAGCGCCGCCGAGTATTACATCAAGGCATCTAAGCACGCCGACCATGCCGATATCGCTGAACGAGGCCGCGAGGCCGGCAAAGCCCTCGGCCCCGACCCCCTCAATACCGTCCGCGGCACCCAATCCCGCGTCCTCGCCCTTGTGGCCCGCCTAGACCCGGCCCAGCCCATTGCCTCCCGCTTCGGCGGCATCCGCGCCGACCACTTCATTGAGACCCGCGTCTTCGAGCTTGTCATTCACACTCTTGATATCGCCCAGTCCTTAAATCTGAAGGTCAATCCTCCAAAGTCCGCCCTGGCCCTGACCCTCAGAATCGCCTCCGACATCGCCGCCGCCACCGGCAAAGGCGTGGATCTGGCCCTTGCCCTCACAGGCCGCCGCCCTCTCCCCAAGGGCTTCTCAGTGCTACAATAACCCCCGCCGCGCTCACTGTTTCGTCATTCCGGCGGAGGCCGGAATCCAGTCCCTTCTCCATGGGTAAGGTAAAAGGGGGTCTCCCATGCGTTTCTGCCGCTTCAAAGCCGCCGAAAAAACCGCCTACGGCATCATCGAAGGCCCCGAGGTCATCGAGCTCCGAGGCTCCCCCTTCGAGCGCTACGACCGCACCGCCGTCCGCCGGCCCCTGGACCGCGTCAAACTCCTTGTCCCCTGCGTCCCCCGCATGGTCTACACCCCTGGCATCAACTACGCCACCCACGCTCAAGACGTCGCCAAAAGGCAGGGCACAGAGTTCATCCCGCCGCCTCAGCCCGTGGTCGACCACCGCTCCCCCAGCGCCCTCCTCGCCCATAACGACCCCATTGTCATTCCCAAAGACTCCTCCGGCGAGGTCCACTTTGAGGGCGAGGTGGTGGTTGTCATCGGCAAGCAGGCGCGAAAGGTCCCCGAGGACAAGGCGCAGGAGCACATCCTTGGCTACACCATCGGCAACGACCTCACCGACCGCGCCTGGCACCGCGCCGACGGCACCAACTGGCGCTCCAAAAACGCCGACACCTTCAAGCCCGTCGGCCCCTGGATAGACACTTCCGTCAACCTCAACCTGGCTTACACCGCCGTCTCCCTCAACGGCAAAAAAGTCTCTGAGTTCACCACCAACGCCATGCTCTTCAGCCCCGCCCGCGTCGTCAGCCACATCAGCCGGTACGTCACCCTCTATCCAGGCGACCTCATATTTATGGGCACCGACGGCCATACCGAGCCCATCAAACCCGGCGACACCATAGAAATCGAAATCCGAGGCCTGGGCTCCCTCCGCAACCCCGTCACCGCTGAGCAATAGACGGCACATAAGCGCTGACCTGCAACTCTCTCCTGTCATTGCTGAGCGAACTCCCGATGTACTCGTCGGGACGCAGTCGAAGTGTCTATGCCCACAACCAGCCTCCCGCCTGGCCCCTCCCATCAGGTCCTCCCCCTTTTCCTCGTGAGGAAAAGGGGGAGTTAGAGGGGGAATTGGTGCATTATTTATTCTTCCCCTTCTTCCAGCAGGAAGAAGGGGCCAGGGGATGATGGTATCCCGCAAGTTGAAACTTTCGCGTCTAGATATTAACCTTTGAGCGCGTCCTCCCTATTTGAACCAAGGAGCCCGCCCATGAAAATCAAAGCCGCCGTCCTCTATAAAGTCAAAACCCCCCTCGTCGTCGAAGAGGTAGACCTGGACGACCCCAAACCGGGCGAGGTCCTGGTTAAAGTCGGCGCCGCCGGCATCTGCCGCAGCGACTGGCACTTCATGGTCGGCGAGGCGCCTATGCCCACCCCTGTCATCCTCGGCCACGAAGGCGCCGGCGTCGTCGAGCGCACCGGCAAGGGCGTCACGCGCGTCAAGCCCGGCGACCGCGTCATCCTCTCCTTCGTCTCCCCCTGCGGCCAGTGCCCCTTCTGCGCCACAGGCCGGCCCAACCTCTGCGACGTCCACGTCGCCACCTTCGGCAACATGATGGACGGCACCAAGCGCCACCACAAGAACGGCAAAGACATTGTCCCCTCCTCCAAACTCGCCTGCTTCGCCTCCCACTCCGTAGTCCCCGAGGTCGCCTGCGTCCCCTGCCCTAACGACCTTCCCCTGGGCATCGCCGCCGTCATCGGCTGCTGCGTCACCACCGGCGTCGGCGCGGCCATTAACACCGCCAGGGTGGAACCCGGCAGCACCGTAGCCGTCGTCGGCTGCGGCGGCGTCGGCCTCAACGTCATCATGGGCGCGCGGCTGTCCAACGCCCTCAAAATCATTGCCGTCGACATCAATGACGCGTCCCTGGAGTTCGCCACCCGATTCGGCGCCACCCACACCGTCAACCCCAAACACGGCGACGCCGTCGCCATGGTCAAAAAGCTCACCGGCGGCCTCGGCGCCGACTACACCTTCGAGGTCTACGGCGGCGCTGAGACCTGCGAGCTGGCCTTCAACATGGCGCGAAAAGGCGGCACCGCCACCATCGTCGGCATCGCCCCCACCGGCGACATGCCCCACATCGACGCCACCGCCATCGTCCGACAGGAAAAGACTATGAAAGGCAGCTACTACGGCTCCGCCCGCATGTACACCGACATGCCGAGAATGGTGGAACTCTACCGCTCCGGCAAGCTGGACCTGGACGCCCTGATCACCCGCCACTACAAACTGGACGACATCAACAAAGCCTATCAAGACCTGAACAACGGCGCCGTAGGCCGCGGCATCATCGACCAGTTCTAGCCTACACAGCGCATCTTTCTACCTACCACCTCAAAAAGCAATGGAAGGCGATGGCTCTCGGTGTACCCCTCTCAGGTCCTCCCCCTTCGGCCTGCAAGGCGAAGGGGGAGTTAGAGGGGGTTGTGGTAGTTTATTTTCTCTTCCCCTTCCAGCAGGAAGGGGATAAAGGGGATGGTATCTCGACTAAAACCAACGTTCGCCTGATAGGCAATGGTAGCCATGATATTCCCACGTAACAACCCTGCCCTTTAGTACCAAATCACTCCCTTCGACACCCACAGATAGAAAAGGGCAGGCCGAAGGCTTATACTATTATCATCAAAATTGACAGGACCTTATGTTAAAAACCTTATCCAGCAGCTTTGGCAAGATCTTCGCGCCTAGAAAATCTAAGACGCAGAAAGGCCAGACCCCATCTAAGAAACCCGGCAAGACCGGCAACCGAGTAGCCATCTTTATAGATGGCAGTAACCTCTACCACGCCCTGGACGAAAATTGCGGGCGTATGGACCTGGATTTCAGCGCCTTCATCAAAAAGCTCTGCGGCAACCGTGAGCTATACAGGGCCTACTATTACAACATCCTCCAGGACTCGGACCGGCGCGGCCACGCCTATCAGGAACAGCAGAAGTTCCTGAACACCCTCTATCAGATACCCTACCTGGAAGTCCGCCTGGGCACCTCCAAGTTCCGGGGCGACGTGCTGGTCGAAAAAGGCGTCGACATCATGATGGCCACCGACATCCTCCAGTACGCCTGGCGCGACCTCTACGACGTGGTCATCCTGGTCAGCGGCGATGGCGACTTCGCCTACGCTATCCAGGCCGTCAAAAACTTCGGCAAGCACGTGGAGATCGCCGCCTTCCGCAGCAACCTCTCCCACGAGCTAGCCCAGAACGCCGACTATGTCTTTAACTTCGACCGCAACTATTTCTACGAGCTGTGGGTCGGCGGACACCGCCGCCGCTACCGCGACCAGGACCGCCAGCCCAATCACGAGGAAGTCGGCCATGCCGGCTGGCGTAAGCGCCGCTACCGCAACCCCCCAGCACCGCAACGGCGGTGAGGAGCATAGCCCCGGCCCCAACCGGCCCGCCCCCAACCCCCACTCCTCCTCCTGCTAAAGCCGTCGCTGCCTAACACTCGCCATGCCTAAGGCCACCATCAACGGCGTAGGCATCCACTACGAGGTCACAGGCCGGGGTATGCCCCTGGTCTTCTGCCACGAGTTCGCCGGCGACTACCGAAGCTGGGAGCTACAGGTCCGCTCCTTCTCCCGTCGATACCAGGTCGTCACCTGGAACTCCCGCGGCTACCCGCCCACCGACGTCCCTAAAGACGTTGCCGCCTACTCCCAGGAAAACACCGTAGAAGACCTTCGTGGCCTTTTGGAGCATCTGAACATCCGTAAGGCCTATATCGCCGGCCTCTCCATGGGCGGCAGCGTCACTCTAAACTTTGGCTTCGCCCACCCCCAAATGGCCCTCGGCCTCGTCGTCGCGGGCGCGGGCACCGGCTCCGCCGACCCCAAGGCCTACCGCCCCGAGGTCACCGCCACCGCCCAGCGCTTCCAGGACATCGGCATGAAAGCCGCCGCCGAAGAGTACGCCCGCACCCCAACCCGCCTGCAATTCCTCCGTAAAGACCCCCGCGGCTGGAACGAGTTCAAGGACGCCCTGGCCGCCCACTCCGTCCTCGGCGCTTCTAATACCCTTCGAGGCGTCCAGGGCAAACGCCCCAGCCTCTTCGACCAGGCCTCGCAAATGCGCGACCTCCGCATCCCCACCCTCATCCTCTGCGGCGATGAGGACGAGCCCTGCGTGGACCCCTCCATCTTCATGAAACGAAACATCCACAGCGCTGGCCTCGTCTTCTTCCCCCAGACCGGCCACACCCTCAACCTTGAAGAGCCAGACCTCTTCAACCGCACCGTCCAGGACTTCCTCACCGCCGTGGAAAACGGCTCATGGGCATCTAAGTAGACCCACCTACGACATAATTGTCATTCCGGGCGGAGTCCCGATGAGTACATCGGGACGCAGTCGAGGAATCTGGCCGCTCTAAAGCATTGCTTCCAACATTTATCTACTACGCTTCCCCAGAAATGTAGGGGCGAGGTCTCCTCGCCCTTTCCCCTCGTCCTCTCCCGTCCTGGCCCTCCCCCTACCCCACCAGCCCCTCTACCGCCTCCACCACCTCCCCCAGTCCTCCCACCGTCGCGTCCGGTTTCGGCTGCCCCTCCTCCATCTCCTGCGCCCTCTTCCCGTTTGGCACCCACACTACCCGCATCCCCGCCAGCTTCGCCGCCGCCACGTCGTTCCGAGGGTCATCCCCCACGTGCACCGCGCACTCCGGCGACACGCCTAACGCCTTCATCGCCGACTGATATATCTTCGTGTTCGGCTTAGCAAGCCTCGCCTCATCAGAAAACACCAGCGTATCGAAATACCCCAAAACCCCCATCTGTCCCAGATACTCCCGCATCGTCGTCCCTGACGTCGCCCCCGTGTTAGACACCACCCCCAGTTTATACCCCCTGCCCTTCAGCTCCCCAATCATCCGCGACGCCTCAGGATGCATCGGCGGCGGGTAGTCGAAAAACGCCCTGTCGTAAGCCTGCCCCAGCTCTGCTCGCGCCCGACGTGATATCCTCGACCCCAACCCTGCGCTTATCCGTTCCACAAAACTCCAGATCTGGTCGTCAAAGCTAATATCCCGCCCCGAGTCCCGAATCACCGCGCAGTAAGACAGCGTCTCCCTATACGCGTGCCACAGCCGCTCCTGCGAAAACGCCGCCCCCTCCGCCTTCAAAATCCCCTCCACCCTGTCAATCCGAAGCTGCGCCCTCCTCTCTCCCAACTCCCGGTCGTCGAGAATCAGCGTCTGCCACAAGTCCAGCGTCACTGCCGCCCCTTTTTTCGTTCCCATCTCATTCGACATGCCGCTATGATACCAAATTGAATACAGTCAAACGTGCGCCTCGATTTCTAAATACCCCTACGACGCCATATAGAGGGCGCGACCATCACTCCCGGTGGGTGCGGGACATCTCATCTGGTTCTCCCTCTTCTCCTATTGCAAAGGAGAAGAGGGAGTTAGAGGGTGATAAGGTGATCTTTATTTTCTTTCCCCTTCTTCCAGCAGGAAGAAGGGGACCAAGGGGATGAAGGTATCTCGAATGAAAATAAGGCTGGTTTCCTATACCAAGTCTCCGTTATAGGTCACTGCGGTGCAGAAGTTGCCATCCCCCCACCAACACGCTACATTTACCCCAAACCTTCTCCCTGGAGCGCGTCCATGATCACCCGCGCCGACCTCAAAAAAGCTCTCCCCGACATCACCTCTACCCTCAAATTCCCCGGCCTCCTAGCCCCTGTGGAAATCCTTCGCGACGCGTGGGGCATCCCCCACGTCCGCGCCCAAAACACCCACGACGCCTTCTTCGGCCAGGCCTTCGCCGCCGCCCAGGACCGCCTCTGGCACATGGACTACGACCGACACCGCGCCCACGGGCGATGGGCCGAGTTCGTCGGCAAGCCCGGCCTCGACAACGACCTCCTTATGCGCCGCTTCCGCCTCGACGCCTCCGCCCGCGACGACTACGCCTTCATCGCCAGCGACGCCCGCGCCATGCTCGATGCCTACGCCGAAGGCGTCAACGCCTTCATCCAGACCACCGAGACCCTCCCCGTCGAGTATCAGATCGTCGGCCAAACGCCGGAGCCCTGGCAGCCCTGGGACTCTCTCGCCGTCCTCAAAGTCCGCCACATCCTCATGGGCACCTTCGAGGGCAAGCTCTGGCGCGCCCGACTGCTCCGAAAGCTCGGCCTCAAGAAGACCGCCGCCCTCCATCCCGGCTACCAGCCCGGCCACCTCCAGGTCCT